>NZ_JBFUIA010000015.1:0-173237 GCF_056402115.1 Mucilaginibacter sp. P4_C11
GCTCTGCTGAGGGCAACACCGATTCCTGTTTTCTAAAAGCCCGAACCCAACTCTGAATCGTACGGGCATTCACCCCATATTTTTCTGAAAGCCCAACCAAAGTCGCGCTCCCGGTTAAATATTCCGATATAATTTGTTGCTTTTTTGATACTATTTCACGTCTGATCATGATTTAAATGATTTACTAATTTAGTAAACCTATTTCAGGACGAGACAGCATGACCGCGCAAAATCAAAATCCAAAAAATCTGACAAAATCTGTTTAATCCGAGTTCAGACAAAAACCACGAAATCATCTTCCATCGGTGAAATCACAGCCTTATATTCATCCCCACATTATAATTTCTTAAGGGCGAAGCATTATAATACCTGTTCCCTACTGCATTTAAATCATTCCCGAGGCTGTATTTTTGGTTCAGGATGTTATCCGCGGCAGCAAAAATCTCTAACCGTGTTTTACGACCGATTGTCGGTTGCCAGCTAACCCTGGCCTGTAACAGGTTATAATGCCCGGCGTATACCGTATTTGCATCATTCAGCGGAATTTTTGAAGTGTAGTTATGTTGCGCAAACAACGAAAGATCTGCCGGGAATTTGAGCTGTAGGCTGGATACAAACACATGCCTTGGCACCCCCGTTAACCTGTTGCCCGAATAGCTGGTGCTGGTAACCGTGTAATCGCGGAAAGTAAACCCACTGTAAGTATATGATTCATTAAACTGCAGACCGCGGATAAAATGAGTACTATTCTGGCGGATGATCCAATCCGTAAATGACAGCTCAAAACCAGGCTGATTGGTACCACCGGCATTAATGTAGTGCTCCGTCTCGTCGGCATTTAAACGGCGTACAATGGCATTGCTGATGCGGTAATAAAACACGGATGCATCAAGCAGCAAAGTCTCGTCCTGGTTGCGCAGGCGGAAACCGGTTTCATAGTTCCAGCCGGTTTGGGCTTGCAGGCTGGTATTTACAATATTATCGGTAGGCCGCACCTCGGCAGTGGTTGGTGTAGAGTAGCCGCGGCTTACTGATGCCCGCCAGATGAAGTTATTGGTAAGCTGGTAGCTTAAGGCCAGCCTTGGCATTAACTGCGGCGTAAAATTACGGTTGGTAAAACCGCTTTGGTTAAGCGGGTAAATATTTTTAAAATCATAGTCGTACCAATTCAGGCTCAGCGCGGCTTCTGCGTGCAGGCGTTTAAATATATCTGCCGAGTACCGTCCAAAAATAAAATGCTGATTGGTATGAATGTTATCGCTGGTTTGGGTAGTATCCTTTACCCCCTTTTTATTGCCGTAATTGCTGATCTGTGAATTGGTTTGTTGCCACTCTATCCCCAGGTCGGCTTTCCAGTCCAGGTTTTCCTGGTGATTGCCGGCCAGTTCAAAATAAGTACGCAAACCATAAGTATTCTCGCTACGCTGCTCATAATTGGTAATAAATGGGTTGGCAAAATCAACATGGCTGCCAAAAACAGATAGTACGTTCCTGATCCTGTCGCTTAAATGGTATTCGTTGCTCAATCCGCCTAAATACAGTTTAGTGGTAATACCAATTTGCTGTTGTATCGCACCCGGCAAAGTAGGTGTTGGCTGGCGTGCCAAAGTAGGGTTGGCGGTAAACTGCACCAGGTTTAAACCTCCCGGCGTTTGGTAGGCCAGGTTGGAGTATAAACCCAGCACTTTTAACTCATTTTTACCGCTATAGTTCCATTTATCAGCAAGTTGAATATAATTGCGGTGCGTATCGCTATGTTGCCTGTAACCATGATAGGTTTGAAAACTTTGGCTGATATTAAGCAAATTTGCCCCCGACCGCTGCTGAAGCGTAACCTTTTCATGGAATAAGCCATAGCTGCCGGTGTTTACGCCCGCCGTTAAGTAACTACTATCATTATAGCGGTTAATGGAACTTAGCAGAACTACTCCGCCCGAGTTGGCACCGAACAAACTGCCATCGGGGCCTTTTAGTATTTCGATACTGCCTATGCTGCCTATATCAATAGCATTCAGGTAAGTATTGCCCCCGGCATCCGTTAAGGGAATTTCATCAAAATAAATTTTTACGTCCCTAACCCCAAACGGCGACCGTAACAGGCTCCCGCGAATGGACAAACGGTAGCTCCCCGGCGACCGCTCCTCGGCCCGGATACCCGGAACCGTGTTTAATGCCGTAACAAATGAATTATCGGGCTGTAATTTTAGTTGTGCAGCCCCCAATACATTTACCGAAGCCGGCACACTTAACACAGGCTGTTCGCTCAGGTAACCACGCACAATTGCGGTTTTAAGGTGTGTTGTATCTTTTGTTACCGTTTTTTTGGTTTGGGCTGCGACATTTATAGTTATAGCGAGGACGAGAAAGCAGCTCAGGTACAATTTTATCATATAGTCAAGTAGGTAGGCAAAAGTAGTTGTTTTAACGCTAAATCGGCGTTGTGTTTTGGTAACAAGTTAAGCTAAAAGTAGTATTTACCCGGCTGATATCATTGCTTCATATTCCTTTACCAGTTTTTTTGTTGCCCGGGCAAGATAGGCGGTTATTAACAGGTTTTTCACGTCATCCGGAGATACCGTTTCAAGGCATATTAGCATGTATTTGTAATTGAGATAATGCGGAGTAATAAAGAATGTGTGAGGATCGCGCTCCATCCACTTTTCACGTTCGGTGGCGTGGATACCCAAAAGCTCTTTTCCTAATTTTACACTGGTGAAAATTTTACCATTTACATAAAAGGCCGGATCTTCAAAGCACATTTTTTCGGTAACACCGGGCAATGGCAGTAAAAAACCACGCATAAACTGCATGAAGATTGACATATCTGTAGCCATAATTAAAGTTAAGTAATTTTCATATTATTCTTAATTTTCGCCATGCAAAATCAGCTTCAGCAAACATTTGGCAATATTGATATTTACCTGTTCGATCAGTTATTGAAAGGCCGGTTTGATGACTGCAAAACCGTATTGGATGCCGGCTGCGGCGGCGGCCGAAACCTGGTTTACTTTTTACAAAACGGGTTTGACGTTTACGGAGTTGATCAAAGCGAGGCGGCTGTTGATGCGGTTAAGCAATTATCGGCCACGTTAGCGCCGGCTAATCCCCTGTCAAACTTCGCGGTATCGGGTGTCGAAGACCTGCCTTATCCTGATAACACTTTCGACCTGGTGATTTGCAGCGCGGTTTTACATTTTGCAAAAAGCATCGAACACTTCGACAACATGGTACACTCGCTTTGGCGGGTGCTTAAACCCGGCGGTTACTTTTTTGCCAGGCTGGCATCAGATATCGGGATTGAAAACCTGGTGAAGCCTGTTGATAACAATAACCGTTTCCTGCTCCCAGACGGTTCTGAACGTTTCCTGGTAGATGAACAGATCCTGCTGCGCTACGGCTTTGCGTTAAACGGTACGCTTTACGAGCCGATAAAAACAACCAATGTACAAAACCTTCGGTGCATGACTACGTGGTGTTTGCAGAAGCTTTGAGCCTGCTTATGCAATTGAGTTAAAAACTCACCATAGATATCACAAATGCTAAAATGTTTTAGCTACCAACAGATATCGGCTTTGAACGCGGGTTAATACTCACCCGACATCGCTGAGACTTGAATAGCAGAATATTCATGCCATCCAAATTAACCACCGTTCAAGCCCCTCTATGCGGCGACAGCCGGAGAGAGGGTGCCGTCCGCCAACGGCGGGGCTGGCGGGGGAGTCTTCGCCTTACTGCAAATATTTTTTCTTCAATTAAAAAAAGTACCTATATTCACGTTTTCAAAACAGGTGTTATTCCTACACTTATTATAAACTAATTTACTGCTGTTCAATATGTTTAAAATGTTACCCACCTTAAATGCAAAAATAAAACAATCGATTGCGTTGTTTATTTTGCTGGCAGGCGCTATGGCCACACTTACTGCAAACGCTACCGTTAAATCCTTTAAAAAAGGGACCGATGGCGTTACCTTTTCTTTAGATAAAGGCCTCATGAAGGTACTTGTGCGCAGCGCCGATATTATCGAAGTAAAATATACCATTTTTGATGCCTTTGAAACCAAGCCATCGCTGGTGGTGGTTAATAGCTGGAAAACACCTACTGCCTACCAGGTAACAGCAACTAAAACCGAGGTAATCATTACCACGGCAAAAATGAAAATTATAGTGAACAAGGCCACCAACGCCATCACTTATACCGATTTAAAAGGCAACGTAATTACCGCCGAAGACAGCGAAAATAAAACGATAACACCCGCAACTATTGCCGGCATCAGTACCTATAATGTAAGCACACAATTTACATCGCCGGTAAACGAGGCGCTTTACGGTTTAGGCTGCCACCCGTTGGATTCTTTATCCATCAACTATAAAGGCCGCAACCAGGAGTTGCTTATCAAGTACCTTACCGGCGCTATCCCTGTATTGTTATCAACCAAAGGCTATGGCTTGCTTTGGGACAACTATTCGGCATCCAACTTTTATGGTGCCGAGGCTGATAATACCAAATTTAAATACGTATCCGAGAGCGGTAAACAGGTTGATTACTTCTTCTTCTACGGCCCTTCTTTTGATCATATTATCGATTCGTATCGTACTGCAACCGGCCGTGCGCCAATGTTTGGCAAGTGGGCTTTCGGGCTTTTCCAATCACAAGACAGGTACATGAGCGAAAAAGAAATATTGACTGTGAAAGATAAATACCGCGATAACCACATCCCGGTTGACGTAATTGTACAGGACTGGTATTACTGGGATCCATTGCCAATTGGCTCGCACGTGATGAAGCCCGAGCGTTACCCTCACCCAAAACAAATGGTTGATGAACTGCACAAGG
Organism: Mucilaginibacter sp. P4_C11; assembly: GCF_056402115.1. Lineage (NCBI taxonomy): Bacteria > Pseudomonadati > Bacteroidota > Sphingobacteriia > Sphingobacteriales > Sphingobacteriaceae > Mucilaginibacter > Mucilaginibacter sp. P4_C11. The sequence goes on from NZ_JBFUIA010000015.1 coordinate 4,837, forward strand.
CAAACATCCATGCCATGATCTCGATATGGCCGGTATTTGGCAAAGGTACCCCCAACTACGATGCGTTGGAAAAAATGGGCGGCTTAACCGACATTACCTGGGATAACGTGGTTACTCACACTTTTGATACCTATTACGATGCCCATAACCCTAAAGCCCGCGAATTGTATTGGGACCAGGCACGCGACAGCCTGGTAAAACGCTACGGGTTTGATGCCTGGTGGATTGACCAGTGCGAGCCTGATAACGGCGCTTTGCAGGATGCCCGCCGTCAAAGCAATTTCAGCATAGGCAAGGGGATTGACTATTTTAACACCTACTCGTTACAACATACCAAAGGCGTTTATGAAGGCTGGCGCAGGGATATTCCAAACAAACGCGCTTTCTTTTTGGTAAGGCAATCATTTGCAGGCGAGCAGCGCAATGCGGCTACTTTATGGTCGGGCGATATTGAGTGCACCTTTAAAGATTTCAAAAACCAGGTGCCGCAGGGAATTAATGCCTGCGCATCGGGGCTTGCCTACTGGACATCTGATATTGGTGGTTACCATTGGCATTGGAGAGCGGCCGACTGGTCGCAGCCGGATAAACGCGAGCTGTTTACCCGCTGGTTCCAGTTTGGCGCTTTCAGCCCCATTTTCAGGATTCACGGTAAAGGGGAACGTGCTTTGTTCAGCAATAACTGGGACGACAATACTAAAGCCATTCTGCTGAACTTTGATAAATTGCGTTATCGTTTGTTGCCTTATATCTACTCGTTAGCCGGCCGCACCACCCTCGATAACTATACCATGATGCGCTCACTTGCCTTCGATTTCAGGAACGATGATAAAGTTTACAATTTACCAGACCAGTTTATGTTTGGCCCGGCATTGATGGTTAACCCGGTTACCGAGCAATTGTATACATCGGCCAATGCTGATAAAAAAGCCAAAGCCCGCCAGGTTTACCTGCCCGCTGCAACCAAATGGTACAACTTTTGGACTGGCGAAGTGCTTGACGGTGGCCAAACCATCAGCGCTGCCGCACCAATCGAAATATTGCCGCTTTATGTAAAAGCTGGTTCTATCATCCCAATGGGCCCGCACATGGAGTACGCTACCGAAAAACCAGCCAATAACATTGAGCTAAGGATTTACCCTGGTGCCGATGGTACCTTTAAGTTGTACGAAGACGAAAACGAAAACTACAATTACGAAAAAGGCGCTTTTGCCACCATCAGCTTTAACTGGAATGATAAAGCCCGTAAACTAACCATATCTGATACCAAAGGCCATTTTAAGGGCATGCTGAAAAACCGCACATTTAACATTGTGTTGGTTAAAGGGGCACACGGCTCGGATGTGGAGGTTACCGCGAAAGCCGATAAAGTGGTTAAATATGCTGGCAAGGCAATGATAGTTAACTTGTAAAAAAGAATCAAGAGTCAAGACAGAAAGCTCTTGTGGTAATTGAAAAGGAAATTATTTCTACGTTAATTCTTCTCTCTTAATTATTATCTTTCGGAAAAATATACCAGCCTGCGGTAAAATGCGGGCTGGTTTGTGTTTAAGCATTTCCAAACAAAACCAAAATCTGTTGAAGCCAAGCAAACACCTGTCGCCCGTTCAAATTATATCACTATTGTTGATTTTATGTTGGGTGCCATTTGCTGCATTGGCGCAAAAAAAGAACTCGGCTTTTCAATATCATATTCGTAAAACCACAGCGCCCATCACTATAGATGGCGTTATGGACGAGGCCTGGCATAATGCCGATTCGGCTGCCAACTTTTTTATGGTAACGCCCATGGATACCAGCCGGGCCAAAGTACCCACCGAAGTGCGGATGACTTTTGATAACAACAACCTGTACATTATTGCCGTTTGTTACACTGCCGGGCCAGGCGAATACATGGTTGAATCGCTGAAGCGCGATTTCGCTTTTCAAAAGAACGATAATTTTATATTTTTTCTCGACCCATTTGATGCCCGTACAGATGGCTTTAGCTTTGGCGCCAACGCCGCCGGCGCTCAATGGGATGGTACCATGTACGAGGGTGGCAAGGTTGACCTGAGCTGGGATAACAAATGGATATCGGTAGTAAAAAACTATCCTGATAAGTGGGTGTTTGAAGCAGCCATTCCCTTTAAAAGTATCCGTTATAAAAAAGGTGTTGGCCAATGGGGTATCAACTTTAGCCGCAACGACCTGATAACGACCGAAAAATCGAGCTGGGCACCGGTACCAAGGCAGTTCCCTACCGCCTCGCTGGCTTATACCGGATTGCTGGTTTGGGACGATTTGCCGCCCGATGCCGGCACCAACATTTCTATTATTCCTTACGCGCTCACCGGCATCTCAAAAGATTATAGCGCCGGAACCAAAACCGACTGGAAAAAAGAAATAGGCGGCGACGCCAAAATTGGCCTTACCTCGTCCCTTAACCTCGACCTTACCGTTAACCCCGATTTTTCGCAGGTTGATGTAGACCAGCAAGTGGTTAATTTGAACAGGTACGAACTGTTTTTCCCCGAGAAGAGGCAATTTTTTTTAGAGAACGGCGACCTGTTTGCCAATTTCGGCTACGCCGATATAAGGCCGTTTTTTTCGCGCAGGATTGGGCTTAATGCCCCCATTAGGTTTGGCACCAGGCTTACCGGCAAACTGGATAAAGATTGGCGTGTTGGGTTGATGGATATACAAACCGGAACATCAAACGATGCCCTTACCCCTGCCCAAAACTATGGCGTGCTCACGCTTCAACGCCGCGTTTTTGGCCGTTCAAACATCGGCTTTATGTTTATTAATAAGGATGCTACAGGGACATCAACCCCGGGCAATGCCTATAACCGCAACTTTGGGGTGGAGTACAACCTGGCCTCGCCAAGCAATTTATGGACCGGCAAGCTTTTAGGCCTAAAATCATTTACACCCGGCCTTAAGGGGCACGACCTGGTAGCAGCAGCCCACGTGCAGTACCTAAGCAAATACTGGACGGCCTATTTACAGGATGAGTATGTTGGCAAAAACTATACTGCGGGGGTTGGCTACGTACCCAGGGTTGGCTATAATAAAATTAGCCCGCTGATATTACATAATTTTTTCCCCAAGGGCGGCGATGTACTTATCCATGGCATTCAGTTAACCAGCAACTATTATTTTGACGAAAACTTTAAGCGCACCGACAATGAAAGCACCTTAGCCTATATCATGACGCTGCGTAACAAAAGTACATTTACGGTATCGGGCATTGATACCTATATCAAATTATTGGTGCCTTTTGATCCTACCAATACAGGCAAAACACCGCTGCCTATCGGCTCGCAACATCATTGGAACACGGTTGATGCGCAATTTGCATCAAAGCCGCAGGCCTTATTCACCTATTTGTTAGAGGGCCTACACGGCGGTTATTACGATGGATACCGCACCAGCCTGATTGCGCAACTGGGCTACCGCTTTCAGCCTTATGTTAACCTGTTTGTAAACTCCTCATTTAATGATTTGCGCCTGCCCCAGCCTTATGGCGATACCCAATTTTGGCTGATTGGCCCAAAGGCAGATATTACCTTAAGCAACACCCTATATTTTACCACTTATGTACAATACAACGGCCAGGTAAAAAACATCAATACCAACGTACGCCTGCAATGGCGCTACAAACCGGCATCAGATTTTTTTATTGTTTATGGGGATAACTCCATTCCATCGCCCTATACCGTTAAAAACCGCCAGCTGGTAGTTAAGTGGACGTACTGGTGTAACCTTTGATTTCGGATTTCGGAATTTCCATTTCGGATTTGCTAATTCATTATTTTCGATTTTTTCATTTTCAAATCTTCAAATTCTCAAATTTTCAAATCATTTGCACATCTACTCCCCTCCTTCCATCAGGCTGTATACTTCCTGCATGTAAGCGGCTTCTTCCATGGCGGCATGAAAATCTTCCCATTCATCACTGCTGAAGGTGAACTGGACATCATTTACCGGGGTACGCATTACCATACGTTCCTGCCCGTCGGGAAAGGGGAAGATATAATTCTCAAAATTAAGCTCGATCGTAAAATCCCGGAATTGTATAAACTGCTCGGGCGTAAAGCTCAGGATAAGATTATTATTCCAGATGAAAATACAACGGCACTCCTGGCACCGGCTAATAACCGATGCCCCAACCTGGCTCAAAACTTTTGCGTCGCACATAGGTAGCTGATTTAATTTGTGCCTGCCCTGTAAAAAAGCCATCACGGCGTTTATTACTACAGAGCAGGACTTTATATTTTAAACTGTTTTTTCAACGTATACCTCAATTACTTTGCGGGCAGCAGTTTTACTTTGCTCCGGCGTCCATTTTTCTTTAACAGACTGGTCTGCCAATTCAAACAACCGTTCAAACAACAACTTGCCATCAACTTTTCCTTTTAATTTAAGGGCGTCCGGTTGGGCATAAACATCGTCCCACACCTGCCGAACGGCTGTCCAATAGGGCTGCTGGCTTGCCCACCATTTTTGGGCAAAGGCAAATTTATTTTCGTCTGCTTTAGTAAATTCCTCGTAGCCTTTCTCGCGGGCCAGCAGCTTGTCACTGTTTTCGCTGCGGATTATCTTTTGATTGTCCTGCTCAAACATCCAGCCTTTATCTGTTAAATAAATGCTGTTGCCCCGGCGTAATACATTATAATCGCTGCGTTTGGTAAACTCGCGGCGCGGCAAGGGCGAATCGCATGTTGATTGCCATTCGTGGCGGCCATCAACATGTAGCCAGGTACCTATGCTTTCATATCGCGGGCTATCATCAACCTGGTAAACCTTTTGCACCCAACGCCCTTTTGCATCAGCAGGATTTAGTTTTGCTTTTTTCCAGGTGTTGCTTTTATCAAAATTGAGCAGGTTAGTTTCTTCATAAACCCAGTCTTCGCGCCAGTGCTTAATAACCGACGAATCGCCGGTAACCAGGATATGCTGGATCACTATTTTTCTGGGCGATACCCGCTCCACTACCGCACATTCGTACCCTACAGCATGATATGGAGCATGGTTTTTATAAGCCGTATCGGGCGAAAAGGTCTCGGCATAATCAAAGGTTACTTTGTAAAAGCCACCCAGGGCCAATATAGCCTTCCTATCCTGCTCCGGTTTCGCTTGGGCTTTGATTAAAGTGGTTTGAAATGTAACGAACAGTATTGAAAGGCAAAAAATCTTCTTCATTATGCAATATTCTTTTAAAAGTTGAACTCTGATCTGCATTGAACAAGAGCAAAGTAAATCCTTATTTAGAATAAATCCAAATAAAAATAACAATTAAAAAAAGAGTCAAGAAATAAGAGTCAAGAATTAAGATAAAACTGTCTTGTCCTGAAATGACAGGTAGTCTTAAGTCGAAAGTCTCAAGCTCTAAGTCATTTAGGGATAAAGATTTTTCGACAAGACTTAGGGCTTGCAACTACGTAATTACAACTTAACAGTAGCTGTATCTTTGTTCAGGCTATCGGCATACTGTTTCATTTCAGGGTATTGTGGTAAATCGTACCAGGGGCGCGTTGGCCTGTCGGCAGGGAAGCCGTGTTGGGTGCGGTAGGCTTTGCGTTCGGCCGTGAAATGCCACCACCGCTTACTATCGTCGCGGTGTAAAATATAATGGGCCAATAAACGGTACGAGTCCTCAACGCAGGGGTCGGCCCAGGTGCCGCAGTGCTTTTCAAATGCGTTGTACAGCTCAACTGGATCTTTACCTTCAAGCTGCTTTAATGAATAGTAGCCCTGTTCAATAAGCTCGGATGCAAAGTTAATGCCCAACGATGGGATACTTTGAAATTCCATCAGCGCAGAAATCTCTTTAGCCCTTTGGGGCGAAGCTTTCAGGATAGCCGCTATTTCATCAGGAGCGTAGCCGGCCAGCGCATTTATCTTTATTTTTTGGCTTTTAAGTACTGCCTTTTCGTCAGCATTTAAGTTGAGGTCGATATTCTTTTTCATTGCTCCTTTTAAAGCATTAAAATTAATTAAAGTGAATTAATTAAGCCCACTACTAAAATACCCTATATTTATTAATTAAAATAAATCAAACCAATTAAGCCGTTTGTTTCGTATAAAGCATTAACTATTTACTGATCTTGAGATTTAAAAAACATATTGCAGGTAATCATGGTACACGGGGGTTAATATCGGCGGTCTTTTTTATATTCTTAAGCCTTCCGGCATTTGCTAAATTGCATCCCGAAGTTGACAGTATTAAAAACCTGTTATTGCCCGCTTCTGCCTATCAAAAAAGCCCGGATACCGCTACTATTAATAAGCTCAATAAAATTGCATCAGGCTATTTTAAATCTAACCCTGATAGCGCTTACTATTATGGCAAAAAAAGCGTTGAGCTATCGCGCAAAATTAAATATCCTGAAGGCATAGCGAATGGTTTGCTGGAAATAGGGCACGTAAATTATTTTAAAGGCAACTCCAAGCAAGCAAAACAGAAGTTTGACGAAGCGATAGCCATATTCAAAAGCTTACATAATGATAAAGGCCTTAGCAAATCATACATCTCCTACGGGCGGATGTATAACCAACTGGCCGAATACAAACTTGCGTTAGCCTATTTAGATAAAGCCCGCCTGATTTGCCTGCGCAACCAGGACGAACCTACTTTAACAGATTGTTATAAAAACATAGGGATAACTTACTTTAGCAAGGGCCAGCTTTCAAATGCGCTCGACTTTTACTACAAGGGTCTTTTTATCGCTTTAAAAAACAACTATGTAACAACATCAGCCGAAATTTATAATGATATTGGGGTGGTATTGCAAAATATGGAGGTGTTCCCGAACGCGCTTGAATATTTTAAAAAGGCCATACAGGTTTTTGAGGCTACCAACAACAAACAGGCTGTTGGCACTATTAATGAAAATATTGGCGAAGTGCTGCTTGCCCAACATAAGTATGATGAAGCTATTGTGTATTTATCAAAATCATTAAAAACCGCCAAACAGCAGGATGATAAAGACGGCTTAAGTTCGGTTTATACAGATCTGGGCATGTGTTATGCACATAAAAATCAAATTCCGCTTGCCAAATCATACCTGGATACATCATTACGGATAGCCCAAAAATACAAGATTGTGTATAACCAGGCCTATGCTTTAAATGGTTATGCCACCGTGTATAACTTGTTAGGCGATTATAAAAATGCCTACAAATACGCCGTGGATGGCCAGGCACAGGCCATTAAGCTTGGCAATATATCGGTACGCTCAAACTCTGCTTTACAACTTAACAAAGCAATGGCCGGTCTTGGCAAATTTGAGGACGCCAACCGGATGTTAAATGAATACATCAACCTTAAAAATCAAATTAACGATAATGAAAGCATTCAAAAGCTGACATCATATAATTATGAATTGGGCTTTGCCGAAAAGAAGCGCCAGCTTGCCCAGCAGCAACGTGAACGCGACCTGATATATCAACAGAAAATAAAAAGCCAGCGGCTGGTTAATGCCATATTTTCTATCATCATTGTGGGGATGATTGTAACCGTGGGTATTTATTACCGGCAAAAACGAAAACAACAAAAAATTAACGCCCTGCTTGAAGACCGTAACAGCGAGATATTGAAACAAAAAACCAATATTGACGATCAGGCCGAAAAACTGAACGATTTAAATGTTTTGAAAGACCGGCTGATATCCATTTTAGCGCATGACCTGCGGGCTCCGCTAAGCACACTACGCGGCCTGTTCAGCTTATTGCAGGATGATAGCATCAGCCACGAGGAATTGCTGGAAATGATACCCGGCGTATTAAAAAAACTGGAATACACCTCTGATTTCCTGGATACCCTACTGTTCTGGATAAATAGCCAGATGGAAAACTTTGAAGCATCGGTAAAAAACTTTTCGATAAAAGAACTGGTAAGTTTAGAAATTGAAACCTATCATGAGCAAGCCGAATTAAAAGGTATTACGCTGTTGGATGGCATCCCTGCCAATTTATCTGCCTGGGCCGATCCAAACTCCGTCCGCATCGTTATCCGAAACCTGATTACCAATGCGCTGAAATTTTGCCGTGAGGGTGATACGATAGAGATTTCGGCAACGATGGAAGATAACAAAAGGATTATTGTAAAGGTAAAGGACACCGGTGTAGGCATGCCTTCCGATCAGCGCGACAAGCTGTTTAAAGGCAAGGTAAACAGTAAGGTTGGAACCAAAAATGAATCGGGCACCGGCATGGGCATGCTGTTTTGTAAGGACCTGGTTGAAAAATGCCACGGCAAAATATGGGTAACCAGCCAACCGGGAGTAGGTACCGAGTTTATGTTTACACTGCCCGCGGTAGCTATTGGTGCACCAGTAGAAGCGTAGCAATGCCCGCTTGAATCATCTTAAGCCAAACCCTTTCAAAACTTTGCATAGGTTGATTATTAGCTCATAAATTCAGCAAAAAAGCCTTTCAAGTTTCTCACTCAAAAGGCTTTCAAAAATCTTCAAATTCTCAAATCTTCAAATTTTCAAATTGAAAAGAATTATTTCATCAGGTTGATAAAATCATCAAACAAATACCTTGAATCATGCGGGCCAGGTGATGACTCCGGGTGGTATTGTACCGAGAATGCTTTTTTATCTTTTACGCGGATACCTTCTATCGATTGATCGTTGAGGTTCACGTGGGTAATTTCTACTTTATCAGATGCGCGTACAGCTTCTGGTATCACACCAAAACCATGATTTTGCGATGTTACCTCGCAATGGTTAATGATGATGTTTTTTACCGGGTGGTTTAAGCCACGGTGACCGTTAAACATTTTTTTGGTTGGGATATCGTTAGCCAAAGCCAGCAACTGGTGGCCTAAGCAAATACCAAACATTGGTTTATCAGCAGCTAAAATTTCCTTTACCGTATCAATAGCGTAAGGCATGGCCGACGGATCGCCGGGTCCGTTTGATATAAAATAACCGTTTGGAGCAAAGTCCTTTTCCATTTCGGCATAAGTAGTTTTTGCCGGGAAAACTTTGGCGTAAACATCACGATCATCAAAATTGCGCAGGATGTTTTTCTTTACACCCAAATCAAGTACTGCTACACGGTAGGCGGCATCTTCGTTACCAAAAGTATAAGTTTCGGTGGTTGATACCTGCGACGATAACTCCAGCCCGTCCATCGAAGGCACTTCGGCCAGTTTGGCTTTCAATTCTTCGATATCCAATATCTCTGATGAGATGATTGCGTTCATGGCTCCCTTATCGCGGATATGGCGTACTATCTGGCGGGTATCCACATCGCTGATGCCCACAATATTTTGTGCCTGGAAGTAATCCTGGATAGATTCGTTAGCTTGCTTACGGCTGTAAGCAATGTTATAGTTTTTACAAACCAAACCTGCAATCTGGATATTACCCGATTCAACTTCGATATCGGCTATGCCATAATTACCAATGTGCGCATTGGTTGCAACCATTATTTGCCCAAAGTAGGATGGGTCGGTAAAAATTTCCTGGTAGCCGGTCATCCCTGTGTTAAAACAGATCTCGCCGGTAGTAGTACCTATCTTTCCAGCGGCTTTACCGTAAAATACGGTGCCATCAGCCAATAAAAGTACTGCCGGTAATTTGGTGAAGTGCGTCATTTAGCAAAAAAATTGAATGGATTATTAAATCGGATCGCCTGGTTCAAAGCCCCGTGAAAACTGATAGAAATATTGAAGTAAGGAACTTCCGGATTCACGGTGCAAAAGTACAAGAATATTTCGGATTTCGGAATTGGGATTTCGGATTTTTTTATTTTAGAATTTTTATTTTGAATTAACCTTCATTTAGCCTTACTAAATCCGAAATTGAACATCCGAAATCCGAAATAAAAAAAATTACCTTTGCGCTTTCTTTAACACATTTAACTATGTCTGTAAACAAAGAAGTAAAAAGGATCACCACGCACATTCTGCAGGAGATGAAAAACCGTGGCGAAAAAATTGCCATGCTTACCGCCTACGATTACTCGATGGCTACCATTGTAGATGAAGCCGGTATGGACATCATCCTGGTGGGTGATTCGGCCTCAAACGTGATGGCCGGGCACGAAACCACGCTGCCGATAACGCTCGACCAGATGATCTACCATGCATCATCAGTGGTCCGTGCGGCCAAACGCGCCTTGGTTGTTGTCGATTTACCTTTCGGATCATACCAGGGTAATTCCAAAGAGGCGCTTAACTCGTCTATCCGGATCATGAAAGAGTCTGGTGCGCATGCCGTTAAAATGGAAGGAGGCGTAGAAATAGCCGAATCTATCAGCCGTATACTTACAGCGGGCATCCCGGTAATGGGCCACTTAGGCTTAACGCCGCAATCTATCTATAAATTTGGCACCTATACCGTACGCGCCAAGGAAGAAGTTGAGGCCCAGAAACTGCGTGAAGATGCGCTTAAGTTACAGGAGCTTGGCTGCTTTGCCATTGTACTTGAAAAAATACCGGCCAAACTGGCAACAGAAGTTAGCCAAAGTGTACAAATACCTATTATAGGTATAGGTGCCGGCCAATGCGATGGCCAGGTTTTGGTAATACATGATATGCTGGGTATCAACAACGATTTTAAGCCGCGTTTTTTACGCCAGTATTCTAATTTATATGAGCAAATGAACGGCGCTTTTAAAAACTACATCAGCGATGTAAAATCAAAAAGCTTCCCGAACGATAAGGAACAATATTAAGTAGATGTGCAGATTTCAGATGTGCAGATATGCAAATGATTTGAAAATTTGAAAATGAGAAGGAAGAACTATCTCCGCTATTAAATCAGCAAATCCGAAATCGAACATCCCCAATCCGAAATAAAAATGGCCCGCCCCGAGTTTAATTATACCAGTTTTGATGTTACTGATAAGGATATCCTTTATGAGGATAACCACCTTATTGCGGTGAACAAACGTGCCGGGGATATTGTACAGGTTGACGATACCGGCGACGAATCATTGGACGATAAAGTTAAAAAGTACATAGCCCAAAAATACAACAAGCCCAATGGCGCTTTTTTAGGCGTGGTGCATCGGTTAGACAGGCCCGTGAGCGGCGTTATATTGTTTGCCAAAACCAGTAAAGCGCTTGAGCGGATCAATAAAATGTTTAAGGGCCGCGAAATGCATAAAACCTACTATGCCGTGGTGCGCAAAAAACCGTATCCCGAATCGGGCACATTGGTGCATTGGCTGGTAAAAAATCCGCAAAAAAACGTAACCAAGGCACACGACAAAGAGGTACTGGGCAGTTTACGATCTGAACTAAGCTACAAACTGGTTGCCGAGCTTAACGGATACTACCTGATAGAAGTTGACCCTATAACCGGCAGACCTCACCAAATCCGCGTCCAGTTATCAACACTGGGCTCGCCTATTGTTGGCGATAATAAGTATGGTTATCCGCGCGGCAGCCTGCATAAAAGCATCTGTTTACATGCTCGCAAGCTTACCTTTATTCACCCGGTAAAAAACGAGCCTGTCGAAATTATAGCTCCTGTTCCGCGCGACGGCTTTTGGGAAAAGTTTGAAGGAATGATGATAGGTTAATTCAAAAGTAAAAATTCAAAATTCAAAAACAGAATAGCGGCTTTACAAGCCCTTCACCACCTCCCAAATCCGTTCATCAACCAAAACTCCTTCGGATAGGTTTCGTTCGCGGGTTTTCATGGTATTTTCGCCGGGATAGCTTATAGTACCGCCCTCCTGCTCGGGGGTACTGGTTTTGGTGTAAGCGATAATCTCTTCAATTAATGTGGCTGTTTGTTGGTCGTTTACCGGTTTTATACATATAAATACCTGCGATATGCCGGAGTCGGCCCCGCTTTGGGTTATTCTTGCTGTGGAGTTACCGCCAGTTAAAACCGTAGCCAAAAGATCGAGCACTAAAGCAAGCCCCGATCCTTTCCAAAACCCAATTGGGAGTAATCTTTTCGACTCCAGGATAGCCGCGGGGCTGGTACTTAAATTACCCTTGCTATCATATCCGCCAGGCAAAGGCAAAGCCTCGTTGTTATTTTCATATTGCTTCAGTTTCCCCAACGAATATTGCGATATGGCCATATCCAACACCACATGGCCTTCTTTGCGCGGCACAGCTATTACCAGCGGGTTATTACCCAAGCGCGGATCGAGCCCGCCCCAGGGCGGTAGGTTGGCAATGGTATTGGTAAAGCATATACCTATAAAACCGGCGTCTGCTGCCTGCCAGCCGTAAGTACCACCCCGCATCCAGTGGTTGGTGTTTTTTAGCGCCACGCAACCTATTCCATTATCATTTGCCAGCGTCATGGCCTTATCCATGCCAAACCTGGCATTCAGCATACCCGGGCCCAAATTGCCGTTCCATTGCTCCATGGCGCCAAAACCGTTTTCCCGGGTGGGTGAGTTGCTCGGTTTAACCAGCCCATCTTTTACGTGCTGCACAAAAACAGGAAAACGGTTTAACCCATGGGTATATATCCCATCCCTGCTGTTTTCTGCAAAAATACCCGCACATTGGTCGGCTTTGTCTCCAGTAAAATTAAGCTTTAATAAAACGCGTTTAAATTCGGCTTCGAGCAGAGGGAGTGGGATGCGCATGGTTTTAAATTCAAAAGTTAAAAGTAAAAATTCAAAAGTAAAAACCCTTGCCCCTGCTCGAAGATGTTGATAGCGCCATTAAAATAAAAAACGTTTAAAACAGTTAGTTAAATATAACCCCTGCCGGTAGATTAATAACTGCAGGATTTCATATTTTTGCGCGTACACTATTTCATGAAAAATAAATTTCCATTACTTTTTATAATTGCTTTAGTTGTTGCCGGCGCACTGGCAAACTCCTGCAAAAAAGATAAAAACAGCAATATTCCGGCCCTGCTAACCAGCGGTGTTTGGGAACTGGCATCGGTACAGGTTTACTATTATACGGGGAATACACAGATAGGCAATCCGGATACATTGAATACCGATTGCGATAAAAGTCAGTACTTTACCTTCAAAAGCGATAACACCTGCAGCTACACCAATTTTGATTGTATTGAGCAAACATCAACCGGCACCTGGAATTTGACCGAAAACAAGTTATACTTTTCATCAGATATCGTAGCTAAAGATACTGTAGCAGGCGGCAGCACGAGTACCGAAAAGCCATTTAATTACACGCAGATTGAAACCCTTGGCACTTATTCCCTGGTGTTACAAACCGGCGATGTTGAGCCAAATTATTCTGCTACCAAAGCCCGCACCGTTAAACGTTATGGATTTATAAGGCAAAAAGCTACAACAAATACCAATTAAACCACGTAAAAAATTATATTTGGATATTATTGAACGGTTTATAAAACTACCACGGATATGTTTAACTGTTGTTCGCGGTAACTTCAACACCTTTGAAAAACTTTAATGAAGAAACGAATTGCCATTTTTGCTTCAGGTTCGGGCTCAAACGCCCAAAAGTTAATGGAGCATTTTAAACGCAATGCCGAGGCCGAAGTTGTACTGATACTCACCAACAACCCGCAAGCCTTCGTATTACAGCGTGCCGACAATTTTGAAGTGCCATCGCACATTTTTACCCGCCACGAATTTTTTGAAACTGATGATGTAATCCGCCTGCTCAAAAACCTGCAGGTTGATTTGATTGTACTGGCAGGTTTTCTGTGGCTTATCCCCGGCTCATTATTAAAAGCCTTCCCCAATAAAATCATCAACCTGCACCCCTCCCTGCTACCTAAATATGGCGGCAAAGGCATGTACGGCGATCATGTGCACAAAGCAATCTTGGATAACAAAGAAGAAGAAAGCGGCATCACTATCCATTTTGTAAACGAGCATTTTGATGAAGGCGAGGTTATCCACCAATCGAAGTTCAAAATTGAACCGGGCGATAACATCGAAATGATCAAATTCAAAGGCCAGCAACTGGAGCACCTACATTTCCCCAAAGTGGTAGAGGCGTTGCTGAAGAAGATGAAGAGTTAACAGGGTTTTCAGGATCTGGTAGAATTAACGGTTTTTTTTCTGAACCCGGATAAATCAGATTTTCAGGATTTTGATTAACTTGAGGGCAATTTTTATTCACAACTCACAACTCACAACTCACAACTCACAACTCACAACTCACAACTCACAACTTCTCCAAATACTCCTTCGGTATCGGGTTGTCCTTCCGTTCGCCGTCAAAAAACCAGGCCAGGATCCAGAAACGGGTACCATCGTTAAATAATTCGATACTGTTGATTCCGCGTTCGATAATTGGCCCACCGGCAACATTGCGCGATTCATAGGTGCTGAAAACATGGTAAATGCTGCCAAACTTTTCCACTTTCCTTGAGATCTCCCTTTCGTCAAAACCATCGCGGGATAATGACGCGTCGGACAGGCGATGATATTCTTTCAGCGTCATGTAATGAAACTTTATCTTGCCTTCCTTATTCAATCCTGCCGAACCTACATGCGCATCCGCAATATGCAGCAGGCTATCGCGCTCATAGCTTACCTTCTCCCCTTTTTTTACAGTCACCACATCGTAATAGGCTTTCATAATACCATCAAGGGTACTCACATTGTCGCCATATTTGGTTACAACCTGAGCCGCGGCAAATTGCAGCAAGCCAATAGTTAAAAACAGGGTTAGAGCGGCTGATTTTTTCATGAGCAGGAAATATCGTTAGACAGGTTTAAATAAAATCGAATTTAAACAATATCAGTCACAATCATATGATGATATTTTTACACCTCCGGCTTGTTGTTTTTCAACTTTAATATTTTGCGCGGCATCTGCATTTTTATGCAATACTTTTTCAAAAAGCATAGCTTCATCCAGGCTAATGTTCTTTAAAAGCAGTTTATGGTCGGCACAGCCGTCAAAATAGGTCTCGGTGGTTACGGCCCCATTTTTGTAATAAATGCTTGTTTCTTTGGCTCCTTTTTTGGGTATCCTTTTCGCAATTTTTAAAACCCCGTAATTACGCTTAAGGTAAGCATCTTCCGTTTCTACAAAACCATGATCATCCATTTCCAACGCAGGCATGACAGACAGATAGCCATCAAACAGGTACCCTGGTTTACCCTTAAATTCTACCTTTATCCACTTACCGCTCAGCCGGTACGGTTCTTTTAAAGCTGCGGTGTTAAAATCAACCGTTAAGGCTTTAACTTCTCCCTCGGATTTAACAGGCTTTACAATAGTTCCATAAGGAATGGTCGCGATGGTTTGGCTCTTGTCGTCAGCGCTATTTTTTAAGTTTACACCGGCCAGCAACCATACTTTCAGTGATTTGGAAGTGGTATTTGCCTGCGCCCCAGCCTTAATGGTAATAGTTACAGATAACACAAATGCTATTGTAATTGCGATAAGTTTTTTCATAGGTAAAAAATACAATGTTATTACGGGCTAAAGATACATAGCTAACATTTATTTAACTACCATAAATTAATAATTAGAACGTTAGCCGCCATTTAGTGTTACCCTACTGCACCACAAGCATATATAATATGATAACCGCTAAAATAATCCGCCACCGGCATAAATTCCACCATTATATTAACGACGATCTTAAGTCGGTTAAAGAGGAAACCTTTTTTAAAATAGTTTTTTCAGATCCCGCAGAAATGGACTTGTTTAAAGACTGGATAACGCAACACGGCGGCGAGTACGATTACAATAAAAACGAAAGCCGCCAGGAAGGTAAGTTCCCGGCGGTCCCGATGTTTCATGATGAAATTTGCTGGTGCGATATCATGACCTACTACCTGATGCATGTAGCAGGTTATGTATTTTACTCAACCATTCATCCTTATAAAGGCGAGGTATACACTAAAAATTAGCGGCTACCGATACACCGTAAACCCTTGGGTTACCTAAGTGGGTAGCGCCAAAATCGTATGCGTAATCAATAGCTTTTTTGTTGCCTATGTTGCTTTCCCATAAAAACAGACTATAGTTTTTGGTATCGATGCCGATCCTGGCGTTGAATTTACTGTAGCCTTTTTGTTCGATGGTGTTGGCCAGGTCAAAATACTGGTCGCCAAGGTAGCGCCACTCGCCACGGGCTACTAACCTTGTTTTTTGCCGGCCGCCAAGTGCATAACCATATTGCAGTGCCAGCATGTTGGTAAACTTAGGCGTGTAAATTTGTTTGTTGCCTTTTAAGTCAACAATAACGCCATTGTTGCCTACAGCCAGGTCGGTGTAATGAGCATCGGTGTAGCCAAAATTATTTTCAATTTCCAGGCCTTTAACCGGTGTGGCGCTTAACTCAACCTCAACACCTTTACTGCTTAATTTACCGGCATTTTTGGTTATGGTGATAGCATCCGGTAATACCAAAGTTGGTACCTGCGCATCTGTTACCCGTGTATAAAACAGGGCTACGTTTGCGCGCAGTTTGTTGCCCAAAAAACTATTTTTCGATCCAACCTCGAAGTTGTTGCTATATTCTGGTTTAAAAGTGTACAACGGGGGCGACGATGGATCTGAACCTAACTCGGTAATACCGCCAGCCCTGAAACCACGGCTGTATGTAGCATATAAATTATTGGCAGCCGATAAATGATAAGCCAGGTTAAGTTTTGGCGAAAAGGCTTTAAAATTTGCCGATGAAGAGGTATCCGACCGGGTAACCATAGCGTCGCCGCCATCGGGCTGAAACTCGCCTTTCACACTTTCTTTTTTGTGCTCATGATCATAACGCAAACCGGCGGTAATATCAAATTGCGGACTGACCACGTAGGTTACCTGGCCATAAACTGCCACGCCAAAATTTCTGTCGATATTGGTATTGATGCTGGTAAAGTTGGTTATTGGCGAGCCAACAGCCGCAGCATCGGTGCCAAAATAGGTTCCCTGCTTGTTTGGGGCGTAGTGGTAAAAACCATAAGCGCCCGCAGTCCATTTTAGTTTAGAGGTTGACGATGCAGGCGAAGTAAACCTAAACTCCTGGATGCCTGTACGTACTTTATTCCAGTCGCCGCCATAATTGTTTACTACCGATACCGCGTCGATAGGCGAAAAATCACCGTCAATAGGTTTGGTATAATAACGGTTATTTACCTGGTATGATGACTGCGAGGTAAAGTTAAAATCGCTGCCCGAATAATTGATGGCCAGCGAGGTATTGAAGGTATTATCAATCATTTTGGTGGTGGCGTTTTGATCTACCTGGTAAGGTTTGCTCAAAGCGTCATCCGGCGAACCGGCCAAGGTGAACGCACCGTTATTACGGTTGTTGTAATTTTTAGCATTTAGCGTAAAAGCCAGTTTGGATGTGGCCAGGAATTTAAGGTAGTAATTACCTAAAAAGAAGTGTTGCTTATCAAAATGGCTATTATCAAACGTATTGGTATAAAAACCATTAAAACCCGAGTAAACACCAGCTACACCTAAAAACAATTTATCTTTTATCAACGGTGCTTTTATACCCAGGGTAAAACGCTGCTGGCCGTAGTTGCCAAAATCCAGCCCGGCAAAACCACTTAGCGTGTTTGATGGCTGTTTGGTAATAATATTAATAACACCACCTGTAGCATTGCGGCCGTACAGCGTGCCCTGCGGGCCACGCAGCACCTCTATCCTATCTACATCAAGCAGCTGTGGAATGTAAGTATCCAGGCCGTATTGGTTTACGCCATCAACATAGGTAGCCACAGCTGGGTCATATGAGGTGGTAACTATACCCCTGATACCGCTAACCGTACGGCCATCGCCCGAGCTGGCCGAGTTTAAGTTGGGGGCAATAGCTGTCAAATCTTTCAAATCCCAAAGCCGGTAATCTTTTATTTGCCTGGCCGATAAGGTTGTAACACTGAAAGGCACTTTTTGGGCATCCTCCTCGTATTTTTGAGCCGTTACCGTAACTTCATCCAGTTGGTTACTGGCATCTTTCAATTGAAAACTGATGGGGCGCATAGTGCCGCTTAAAACAATCGATTGGCTTTTTGCAGCATAACCAACGGCGCTGATGTGCAAAATATAACTCCCGGATGCAATATCTTTTAATGAGAATTTCCCGTCCTTATCGGCAACAGTACGGTAATTGGTATTCAGCAGGTAAACTGTAGCACCGGCAATGCCCTGGCTTTTTTCGTCGGTTATGGTACCCGATAAATTGGCAATAGTTTGTGCTTTTACTGTAATACAAAGTATAAGCAATAAAAATAAAGTAAGTGTTTTTTTCATTTAACTGGTTGTAACTGGCATGTGTATTTTTAACACATTGATATAATTGCCAATTATAACAAACGGCATCCATTTAACTGCAAAGCAAACAGAAATTTTACTTAATTATTATTGGTTCATATAGCTACGCTGTCATTAGTCATTGTCGCTGCGCTTGTCATTGGTCATTGGGCTTTGCGATTAAAAAACAAGACGGTAAAAAATCACCAGACGATGGATTGGAAAAGGCGTTGCCTTTTCCAATGACCAATGACCAATGACCAATGACCAATGACCAATGACCAATGACCAATGACCAATGACCCAATGACCCAATGACCCAATGACAAGCGCAGCAACCTATTCATTCAGCATAAATTTATCTAAACCATCCGCTGGTTTCCAGTTGCTGGCGGGTTCGTAGTAATGCCATAGCAGGGCCGATATTTTTTTGATGAGCAGGCCGGCTTCGTTACTTGTTCCCCAGCTTTGATCGGTATTATGGTTGGTGATAATGGAGAATACGTAGTCGCCATGGGGCGCGTTTACCAGCACAGTTTCTGACCGCGACTCATCAACCGCGCCCTGCTTGGATATGGTGTGCACATATGGCGGAATTTGCGACAGGGCGTGCTCGTCCCAGTAAATACGGCCCATGTTGCGGTACATTCTTTCGCTGGCGGCGGGGCTTACGGCTTCGCCTTTTCTGATCATGGTAAAAAGGCGGCACATTTCATAGGGTGTGCTAACGCCCCATCCATAAATTTTACGGATAGCCTCGCGGCCGGCCACACGCGAGTTTACCCGCATCACCTTAAAACCGTTTTGTTGCAGCCAGTTGTTAATATAATCGCCGCCAACCAGTTTTTGCAGCCACAGGCTCGCGGTATTATCACTCATGGTAATCATCAGCATAGCCACTTTACTCAACTGTACGGTGTCCTTATCTTTAAACGAGCCTAAAAGATCCTCTCCGGCATATAAAAGCGAATCGCGGTAAACCAGCTTTTGGTTATAATGCAGTTCGCCCTTCTCTATCTTGTCCATCAGCCCGCACTGAATGCTCACCTTAATCATGCTGGCTGTAGGGAACAGCGTATCGGCATTAATGGCAACGGTTTTACCCGTTTTAAGGTTTTGTACATAAATGCCTGCCTGGCCATGAAAACCCTTAACGGCATCCTGCAATTGCGCAGTTAGTTTTTTATCAGTTTGGGCGAAGGTGGCTGTTGTAAGGAGTAAAAAGAGGGTGAGGAGTTTGAGTTTCATGAGTGAATTGTTTATCAGATGCAAAATACTCAGTAAAATCAATAATCTTATCTTTATGATATGGATATTCAACAGGTTGTCAATATAGATCAGGATGTTTTAAGCGGAACACTGGTATTTGCCGGTACGCGTGTGCCGGTCGAGTCGCTTTTTGACCATTTAAAAGCCGGAATTTCTCTTGAGGCTTTTTTAGACGAATTCCCATCGGTTAAAAAAGAGCAGGCAATGTTTTTGATTGATAAACAACGGCAATTAAATTTCCTGTAAGCTGTTTTGCCCAACATCCTATCTCATCGCTGCAACAAATAGCCTTTAAATTTTTAGATTTGTTTCTTCTTTAAAAAGATAAATGAATAAACCATCGATTCCACGTTATCGCACACTTGACTTCTTGAAGTATATAAACACCGGCTTTGTACGCAGGCGAAGACTCACCCGGCGAGGCTACACCCCCCATTTCCCCTTTAGAGCTCCGAAAAATTTCATTACTCCTAAACAAATGTGGCCTAATACTATTTACCCCATATGAAACTCCTCCGCTGGCTTCTATTCCCATTTTCGCTCGTTTACGGCCTGGTTGTTACCATCCGTAATTGGTGTTATGATGCCGGGGTGTTTAAAAGTACCGGTTTTAACCGCCCGGTGATTGTGGTGGGTAATCTTGATGTAGGTGGCGCGGGTAAAAGCCCCATGACCGAGTACCTGATCCGGTTATTTCAGGATGAAAAACCGACCATACTTAGCCGCGGGTACGGCCGCAAAACCAGGGGCTTTTTGCTGGCGGGCGATAAGCCACAGGCATCGGTTATAGGCGATGAGCCTGCCCAGTTTAAACATAAATTCCCGAAGGTTACCGTTGCCGTTTGCGAAAAACGGGTAGCGGGTATACAGCAGTTAAAAGATAAATACAGCCTGGTAATTTTAGATGATGCCTACCAGCACCGGGCACTTAAACCGGGCTTTAGCATTTTATTGTTTGATTATAACCGCCTTAACCAACCACGGTTGATACTGCCAACCGGCAACCTGCGCGAGCCGTTCAGTGGCCGCGAAAGGGCCGATGTTATTGTCATCAGCAAATGCCCGGCAACATTGGCAGATGCGGAAATGGCTATCATAAAAAAACACATTAAGCCCTTGCCCAACCAGCAGCTATTTTTTACCTCCATAAACTACCTGGCCCTGCAAAACATGAACGGGGCTACTGTGTATCAAAATATTGATGAGCAAACCGCCGTGTTTGTGCTTACGGGTATTGCCAATCCCGCGCCTTTGTTATCGCATTTAAAAAACCATACATCTATCATCAATCACCATAAATATCCCGATCATCACCAGTTTACCTTAAAAAATATCAGTAAACTTGCCGATGATTTTTTTGCCTGTACATCACAAAAAAAGTTAATCATCACAACAGAAAAGGATGCGCAGCGTTTAGGGGAACAGGAATTGCAGCCGGCCATTAAAAAACTGCCTGTTTTGGTACTGCCGATAGGTATTAGTTTTTTAAATAACGGCAAACAGCAGTTTGATAATTTAGTAACCAAATATGTTAGACAATATTGAAAGCACCGCCCGGTACATTAAAAACCGCATAGGCGATTTTGAACCCGAGGTAGGTATAATTTTAGGCACAGGCCTGGGTGGGCTTGTTAAAGATATCGTTGTAGAAAAACAATTGATGTACTCCAACATCCCCGATTTCCCAATCTCGACATTGGAGTTCCATTCGGGTAAGTTGATATTTGGCACACTTGGCGGTGTAAAGGTGGTAGCTATGCAGGGGCGCCTGCACTATTACGAGGGTTATAACATGCAGCAAATCACTTTCCCGGTTAGGGTGATGAAATACCTGGGCATTAAAACCCTTTACGTATCAAATGCCAGTGGCTCCCTTAACCCCGATTTTAAAAAAGGCGACCTGATGGTTATTGCCGATCATATTAACCTGCAACCGCAAAACCCGCTCATTGGCAGAAATTATGAAGAGCTTGGCCCCCGTTTCCCGGATATGAGCCAACCCTACCAGCGCACTTTAATTGATAAAGCTTTAAGTATTGCCGCGGCAAACAATATTACCTGCCATAAAGGAGTTTATGTTGCTGTAACCGGCCCTAATTTAGAAACCAAGGCCGAGTACACTTATTTAAGGATCATTGGCGGCGACGCAGTAGGCATGAGCACCGTACCCGAAGTTATTGTAGCAAACCATATGGGCATACCCGTATTTGCCATATCGGTATTAACAGACGAAGGCTTTACTGATGTGCTGGAGCCGGTATCATTAGAAGAAATTATAAGAGTAGCCGAGGAAGCCGAGCCAAAACTGACCCTGATCCTCAAAAATCTGATAGCCGGTAATTAGTGTAATTAATGCATCATAAGCTCAAATATATTTTATTGCTCCTGTTGTGCTTTGGCATACAGTCGGCTTTTGCACAATACGGCCAGGTAAACCGGGCAAAGCCACTATCAACTCGCGATACATTAAAAACCCAACGGAAAGTTAGCGACGACGAACTGCTGGATAGCCTGCGCAAGAAAGAGGATAATAAAAAAGACTCTGTTGTTTTCAGCTCCAAGTTTATCCGTGTAACGATGGAACGTTTCCTGAGCGACAGCACACAAACTTTCGCGCTGGATACCGGCATTTATAACTTTGAAAATTACAGCCCGCTTACCGATCCCCGCCATCCGCGCATCAGCCTGGGTTACAATGGTGTATCGCAACGAAGCATGCTGTTTGAGCCCGACCAAACCATAGGTTTTAACACCGGCCTGCACTCGCTTGATGTATATGCCTTAAAACCACAGGATATTAAGTATTATAACGCCAGGGTGGCTTACTCCAACCTCACCTTGTTTAACGGCTTTGGCAGCTCGGCCGAGCAGGTTTTCAAAATCATCCACACCCAAAATGTAAAACCTAACTGGAATGTAGGCTTCAACCTCAATTTCAACGGATCGCGAGGCTTTTATAGCACCAGCAGCGTGCTGCAGCAAAATGTGAGCGATGTAAACGCCGCGTTTTTTACCTGGTACCAATCGCCAAGCAAGCGTTACAATTTGCTGGCCAACATCATTTATAATAATTTAAAAGCACCCGAAACGGGCTCCATCCTTAACGATACAATTTTCACGGGCAAAAGCAATTCCCTGTTCTTTAAAAACTCGGCCCCTGTGCGGCTGGCAAACAGTTACCAGCAGTGGACAGATAAAAGCCTGTACATAAAGCAGTTTTATTACCTGGGCCGTATTGATAGTTTGAACAAAGGCAAGGCTAACTCCAAAATTTTGCCTACCCAGCGCGTAGCACACACCTTACTTGTTCAAAACAGCAGTTATAATTACCTGCAAACAAACCAGCCCGATACCTATAATGTATTCCCCGATTATTATTACAGCTATAACCGGTCGCGAGACTCGTTGGTAGTAACCCATGTTCAAAACGAATTTTCTTACAGTTTCTATCTCCGCAGTAAATCGGTAAAGTTTGTAAAAAACGAAGTAAAGCTCGATCTGGGCCTGGTACATGACCTTTATAATTACGCGCAATACGTAAGCGACACCGTGCTAAATCAGTATGGATACAAGTACATCCACCAAAATAAAATGCAGAATAATACCTTCCAGGATATTACCCTGAAAGCCAAATTCAGCTACCGTTTTAGCGACAGGCTTGGTCTTGAAGGCGACTTTAGGCAGATAGTGCAGGGCCGGGATTTTGGCGATTATTTTTATGGCGCAAAGCTTAACGTTGCGGGTAATGATAAAGCAGGCAAAATTATTTTAGAAGCCTATTCACAAAACAGCTCCCCGCCGCTCATTTACACCAACTGGATAAGTAACCATTATATTTTCCATAATAGCTTCAAAAACCAAAAAACAACCAGTGCCTCGTTTAGCTATATCAACAACCCTTTGCAGCTGGATATCAAGGCCGAGTACTTTTTAATTGCCGGGTACATGTATTTTACCGCACAGGATGGCGGTATCGACGCCCACCCTGCTCAGCTGAGTAATGATATTAACCTGTTAAAAGTAAGCGTGGGTAAAAATTTAAGCTACCACAGCCTGCACTTTGATAACTACATCGTTTACCAGAAAACAGATTATCAATCAACCCTGCGCACACCCGAGGTTTATACTTATAGTAACCTGTATTTCAGCAAAACACTTTTTAACGTACTTAAATCAAACTTTGGCGTAAGCGTAAGGTATAATACCCCGTATGTGGCACCGTCATACGCGGTAGGCATTGGCCAGTTTTACAACGGGCCCGATGTTACCTTTACATCGTACCCCGTAGCATCCGTTTACTTTAAGGCCACCCTGCAACGCACCAACCTGTTCCTGATGTATGACTATGCCAACCAGGGCCTGCAAAGCAGAGGTTTTTACACCGTAAACCGCTACCCTATGCAAGACCATTTGCTGAAGTTTGGTGTCAGTTGGACGTTTTATAATTAGTTGTAAAAAAGAATCAAGAGACAAGAATCAAGAATTAAGACACCCGCGTGGCGCTTCTGCCTTCGTACCTTTATATATCTACATCAATTGTGGGCGTATCCCTGCGGGCCGGGCTAACCGCTCATATTTCACAAGCCTTAAGCGCCAGGCCGGTATCCGCTTTTATCCCTTACGCGTTTGTCTGAACTCGAATTAAACGAATTTTTAGAATGTCCCGAATTGCTTTTTTAAATTCTGTAAATTTTTTAATTCTGTAAATTCCGGTTCAGACAAAATCACCTGTACATCAAAAAGTCTTGATACTTGATACTAACTACTTGATACTAAAATCAAGTTTTCTGTTTCTTCTTCTTTGCCGCCGGGAATAATACATTGTTCAAAATCAAGCGATACCCTGCCGAATTGGGGTGAAGTTTTAAATCTGTCGGCGGGTCGCCTACGGCGTGTTGATAATCTTCGGGATCGTGGCCGCCGTAAAATGTCCATTGGCCTTTGCCGTATTCGCCGTGTATGTAGCGGGCTTCATTAGCGGTTTTCATTTCGCCCATGATGGTTACACCGGGTTTTAGCATACTTTTATTATAGGCTGTGGTGAGGCCCATGAAGCCTTTTATCACCTTGTCATGATCCTGGGTAAGCATGCTGGGCACTACATCCCATTTGGCCGAAAAATCAAACAGCGTAAAAAAATCGCGCTGGCGCTCCACCTGCCGGGTAGTAGTTACATCAACGTTGCTAAACTGGTGCGACATGGGGTTCATATCCAGCGTAAAATTCTGGAAAGCGAAAGTTTGTGTAAAATCCAGTTTCGATTGTGCGTCCGGGTCGGCAGCATCGCCATCAAACATCCGCTCGCAAATATCAGTATTGGATGAGGCCAGGGCAATATCAAACGTATCGGTACCCGAGCACATGGCAAACAAAAAGCCGCCGCCGGCGCAAAAATCGCGGATACTTTTGGCCACTGCCAGCTTCATTTGCGATACCTTTTTAAACCCAAGCTTATGAGCCAGCGCCTCCTGCCCTTTTACATCATCGTTGTACCATTGCGCAAACCTAAAAGCACCGTAAAACTTGCTGTACTGGCCGGTAAAATCCTCGTGGTGCAGGTGCAGCCAATCGTATTTTGGCAGTTCGCCTTTTATAACTTCTTCGTCATACACTACATCGTAGGGGATCTCGGCATACTTTAAAACCAGGGTAACGGCATCGTCCCAGGGCAGTTTATTTTTCGGCGAGTAAACGGCCATTTTGGGCGCCTTCTCCAACTTAACCACATCCATATTTACCGACGGGTCGCTTACTTCGGTAATAATCTCATTCACCTTAGCATCGGCCAACACCTGGTAGCTTACCCCTCGTATTTTGCACTCCTCCTCCATCTTCTGGTTATACTTCATCATAAAGCTGCCGCCGCGATAGTTAAGCAACCAGTCAACCTCCTCGCCATTTTTTAAAGCCAGGAAAGCGATGCCGTATGATTTCAGATGATCTTTCTGCTCATCGTCCATGGGGATGAGGATAGAGGCCGCTTTTGATATACAGGGCATTAAGGCTAAAAGCAAAAGGCAGAAAGCAAAAAGCCGAAAAGAAGGTAAAAGGCAAAAGATGAAAGGCGAAAGGTATTTTTTATATTGTTTATTATTCACTGTCCGGTTGTGCTGATTTATCAAATGTAACGAATAAACAACTAATGTTATTACCATGAATCGTGAAGCTTTAATCATGCAGCATAAGGCTAAAAAGCTTTCAGCCTTATGCTTTTCGCTTTCTGCTTTTTTATTACCTTTGCCAACTGTTTTCAAAAAAACAAAGAAATGAGCAAAGCAATAATCAAAACTGAAAAAGGTGACATGACCGTAGAGTTTTACGATCAGGATGCCCCAAATACTGTAGCTAATTTTAAAAAATTAGCTAAATCAAACTTTTACGATGGTGTTATCTTCCACCGCGTTATCCCTAACTTTATGGTGCAAGGTGGCGACCCAACCGGTACCGGTGCTGGTGGCGCAGGCTACAAAATTGATTGCGAATTGACAGGCGATAACCAGTACCATGATCGTGGTGTGCTTTCAATGGCACATGCCGGCCGTAACACCGGCAGCTCACAATTCTTTATCTGCCATAACCGTACAAACACTGCTCACTTAGATCGTAACCACACCGTGTTTGGTAAAGTGATTGAAAACGTTGACATTGTTGACGCTATCCGCCAGGGCGATAAAATTTTAAGCATCGAAGTAATAGAAGATTAAGTTATTGGTTGATTAGGTGAGTGGTTGATTGAGTTTAAAACCTAATCAACCACTCACCCAATCAACCTAATCAACCAATAAAACATGAATTTACAAGGAATTGTAGCCGTATCTGGCAAACCGGGATTATGGCGGGCGTTGGCTCAAAACAAAACCGGTTACGTACTGGAGAGTCTGGATGCACAAAAAACAAAACTGGTGGCCAACCTGTCAACAGCTAAACTGGCTGCCCTTACCGAAATAACTATTTTTGGTATTGAGGATGACATCAGGCTTACCGATGTTTTTGAGCAGATGAAAGCCGCCGCAAACGTACCCGACGCTAAAGCTGATGGTAAAAAAATGCGCGCCTTCTTTTACGAAGTAGCGCCAGATCATGACGAGGAGAAAGTATATGCATCTGATATGAAAAAGATCCTTACCTGGTTCCATATCCTTAAAGATTTACCATCATTTAACGAGGCAGACCCAACTTCGGCACCAGCTGCCGAGGCCGCCCCTGCCGAAGTTGAAGAACCAGTTGCCGAGGTAGTTGCCGCCGAACCGGAGCCAACTCCTGCCCCAAAAGCAAAAGCTAAAAAAACAACAAAAAAAGCCGAGTAATCGGCTTTTTTTAATCCAGGGTACCGGTATCCTTTATCTTACCGGTTGAGTCAACTTTGATAATAAGGCCATTATCATAATAATCAGTAAGTGGAACACCTATCCCATACTCTATCGTAAAGCCGTTGCTATTCATATTTGCATAAGGAAATGACAGTGTGCCTGATTTTGCTAACCTATCGCTTATTGATTTATTGAAGATTGCCTTGCTGATTGTTCCCTTGAAGATGATCCGGGAATTGATCTTAAACTCAACATCCGATACAAAATTGTGAGTTTGAAAAGCCGTCAAACCATAAACATCAAGGTATTCCCTGGGGACACTTATTTTGTTATCATAAACACAGTAATGCCTGATGCTCAAGGCTTCAGTATCACCATTGGCTAAAATCTCTGTTGTATCAACTTTAAAGGTATCTTTATAACTGGCCAGCAATTTTTTTAGCAGGCTATCGCGCTCATGCGGGTTAAGTTTCTTAACTTTTTGCAAGGCCGGATCCGTAGCTTCATTAGCACAACCTGCCATTAAAATGGCAATGCCAAGCACAAACGCGACTGCACCAAACGCGGTTCTCATTCCTTAGGCTTCCACCGCGTCATACACAATCACTTTTTCCCAAAGGTGGCTGCAATTTTTGATGAACTCCAGGTGTAAGGGGTGGGTTTGATAGGTTGCCTGCCCGGCAAGGTCGCTAAAAAACATTAGCTCTGATACCGCCCAGCTGTTATCAACCACATCACGTTTTTCGGTGCTGGCAACAACGCCTACACGCAGTTTTTTAACGGTTTCTATTTTCGACAGGGTTTTAACGCCTGCAACCAGTTTATCCCTGTCTTCAACCGAACCGGGATTTTTAAGCCAGAAAAACACATGGTGTATTACAGGCCAGTCTTCTTTTTG
Source organism: Mucilaginibacter sp. P4_C11 (assembly GCF_056402115.1). Lineage (NCBI taxonomy): Bacteria > Pseudomonadati > Bacteroidota > Sphingobacteriia > Sphingobacteriales > Sphingobacteriaceae > Mucilaginibacter > Mucilaginibacter sp. P4_C11. The sequence goes on from NZ_JBFUIA010000015.1 coordinate 32,453, forward strand.
ATCTATCATTGGCATTGCTGATGCTACAGCTGTCCCTGCTGCCAGGGCGGCTGTAGTGGTTATAAATTTTCGTCTGTTGGTAGTGCTCATAGCAGGGTTATTATTGAGCGTTAAATTAGGAAGAATTATTGGAATCGCTTAAGCGAAATATTCTCCATTTCGTTTAGTAAAGTATTTTTCATAAAACTTACCTTCTTTTCTAAAAGTTCTGCCAGTTCTATCGTCGGTTCGGCATTAAAAGGATAACATTCATCTACAGATCTTTTAGCTTTGATGTGCGCAATCCAATCTTCAGCCAATCGAATGTAATCTTCTAATACTTCAACAGTAGAATCCGGCCCGTAAACATCTAAATACATTGAAGGGAAATCACCGACAATCACCCACAGAAAATTATTTTCTTTGCTTTGTATATTGTCTATTTCGAAAAGAAAAATACAAAACACTTCCCCAAGGTTGTAATAAAGAAAGCTATCATTTATCGCAGCACACCATTTAAAACTAAGCAGGTACTTCTCAGCTTTTCTATAAACCCCTGGTAATTCGGAATAAAAATCAATATCCGGTTGAATATCTTTATAGTTAACAGGGTATTCTCTCATTGGTTATTTACCTACGCACACTCCGGCTGCCCGCACTTTTCATCGGCAAACTCGGGTTCAAAAGTGCTGTGGTTTATTTCCATGTGTTCCAACCGGTGACGGAGATCATGTTTAATACTATCAAAATCAGCCATATTCTCTGGTTTAATAACCAGGTGGGCGGTTAGGGCATTCTCGGTAGTGCTAAGCGCCCATACGTGCATGTGGTGCACATCTACCACGCCTTTGCCTTTCATCAGCTCCGCTTTTATTTTTCCAAGGTCCATTTCGGCAGGTACGCCGTCCATTTCCAGGCGCAGGCTGTCTTTTAACAACCCCCAGGTTCCGCGCAATATCACAATGGCAATAACTATACTCACAATACTATCTATCCAGTACAGCCTGGTAAAATAGATGATAACACCCGATATCACAACGCCAAGCGATACAATGGCATCAACCGCCATGTGCAGGTAAGCACCTTTAACATTCAGGTCGGTATCTTTGTCTTTTACAAACAACCACGCTGTAAACGCATTTATACCAATCCCAATAAATGCAACCCAGGCCATGGTACCGCCTGATACTGTTTCGGGGTTCAGGAAACGCATGATGGCTTCGTAAACAATAAAGCCAACGGCTACAAACAGGATCATTGCATTAAAAAAGGATACGATGATGGTCGATCTTTTATAGCCGTAGGTATACTTGCTGTTGGCGCTTACTTTAGTAAGCTTAAAGGCCAGCAGGGCCAAAGCTAAAGAAGCCACGTCGCTCAGGTTATGCCCGGCATCGGTTAACAACGACAGCGAATGTGTCATAAAACCGGCTACGGTTTCAATAATTACAAAAGCCGAATTTAAGATGATGCCTACAATAAAGGCTGTATTCAAATGATCCAGCTTGGGCGCATGATCATGGTGATGATGCCCGCCGTGCAAGTGAGAATGTGAATGATCGTGACCCATGGCGCAAAGGTAGGGTTTTAGATGTGCAAATTTCAAATTTCAAATGTGCAGATTATCCATCTTAATCAGAAGTTCATACTCACGCGTGCAAATAAAAAACAGATGTGCAAATTTCAGATGTGCAGATATGCAGATGAAAAAACATATCTGCTAAAATCATTTAACATCTATCCCAATCATCTGCACATCTGAAATTTGCATATCTGCACATCAACTCCCTCATCTGCACATCTAAAATCTGCACATCTGCACATCTACTCGTGATGATACGGCTCGCCCTTCAAAATCGTGTATGCGCGGTAAAGCTGCTCGACAAAAAACAGGCGGACCATCTGGTGCGAGAACGTCATTCGCGACAAAGAAATTTTATCGTTGGCACGTTGGTATACCGATTGGTCGAACCCATAGGGGCCGCCAATAACAAATATCAGGTTGGCCGATAGGCTAATCTCTTTTTTGTTGATATAGGCGGCAAACTGGGTAGAGGTATATTCGTTTCCCTTCTCATCCATCAAAATCACATGATCAAGCGGGCTTATTTTTTTCAGGATAAGCTCGGCCTCTTTTGCTTTTTGCTGGTCGGCGGTAAGTGCTTTGGTATTTTTCAGTTCGTTAATTTCTACCAGTTCAAGTTTGGTGTAATGCTTCAGGCGCTTTACATATTTATCAATGCCCTCTTTTAAATAGGCATCTTCGGTTTTGCCAACGGTTAAAAACGTGATCTTCATATCTCAAACAAATAAACGTTTATTTAAAATATATGTGTTTATTTAGCCACAACTTTTTTACCGGGTATGCAACAGGATATTATTACCAATTATGAACAACGCGCCAATGCCGCACAGCAAGAAGCCGCCAAATATAAAAAACTTGCCAATACGTATTCATTATTGAGGCTCAGCATCTTCGCGCTTATTGTTGTAGCCATCAGCGTTGGCGTGCAGCAGGATAATTTTACAATTGTAGCTCTGGCCTTTGTAGTGCTTATTTTTGCGTTTGCGTGGCTGGTATCCCGCCAAAGCCGGTTCGAAAAACTTAAACAGTACTACGATGACCTGCAAAAAGTAAACCTGAACGAGATAGCCAGCATCCAAAGCCACGTCAATATGTATAACGACGGCGCCCGCTTTGGAAACGAAAAGCACTTTTACACCTCCGACCTGGATATTTTTGGCAACGCCTCCCTGTATCAATTGGTTAACCGCACAGCAACATCTACAGGCAACAATAAACTTGCCGAATGGTTTGATAAACCGGCAACCAAAGCCACCATTCTGCAGCGCCAGGAAGCGGTTAAAGAAATAGCCGGCAAAAACGACTGGAAACTTTCGGTGCAAACCCTATTGGTATTTGCCATTCAGCAGGATGTTAATCAGCTTAAAAACCTTTTCAAATACCTGCATCTGCCGCTTGATATGCCCGGCGAAAAATGGCTTGCCATGTACACCAAAATAGCGCCGTATTTGTTTACAGGTGTTTTGATACTGGCCTGGTTTATTCCTTATGCCAGGCTGGCGGCCATTATAATAGGTATTGCCAACATGGGCATCGTATTCTCTAAAGCCATGTACATTAGCAAAGCCGATATGATTGCCGGTAAAATTGGCGATACGCTGGCCAAATATGCCGATGTATTTAAACAGGCGGAAGACGAGCCCTGGCAGGCCAGCTATAATGCATCGCTTGCTGCATTATTAAAAACCAGCCAAACCTCCAATAAAATAAAAGAGCTGGCCAACCTGATCAACAAACTCAATTATCACCTTAACATGATTGTTGGCTTTGTGCTTAACCTATTCTTTTTGTGGGATATCCGCCAGGTAATAGCCATTGAAAACTGGAAACGCCAGAATAACGAAAGCCTGGAAGCCGCTTTTGATGTTATTGCCGAATTTGAGGTCCTTATCAGCCTGGCAAGTCTCGCTATGAACTACCCCGACTGGGCTTATCCTGAAATTGAAGATAAACCAGGCTATACACTTGTCGCCCACTCACTTGCCCATCCACTTATTGACGCTGCAAAACGTATAGAAAATAACTATGAACTGGAGGATACTCATAAGATAGATATCATCACCGGCTCGAATATGGCGGGCAAGAGCACCTTTTTGCGCACCATAGGCATCAATACAGTACTGGCGCTTTGCGGCGCTCCTGTGTGCACTAAAAGCATGCGGGTGTCTGTTATCACCATGATTAGCTACATGCGGATTAAAGATTCACTAAACGAAAGCACATCAACCTTCAAAGCCGAACTCGACCGCCTGCAAATGTTGTTAGCCGCGGTGGAGAATGAACCCAAGATATTTTTCCTGATTGATGAAATGCTGCGCGGCACCAACTCTGTTGACAAATACCTTGGCTCCAAAGCGGTTATCGAACAACTGATCCGCAAAAATGCCGTGGGTATGGTGGCCACCCACGATTTGCAGATAGCACGCCTGGAAGATAAATACCCCCATTATGTACGCAACTTCTACTTCGATATCCAGGTAAAAGAAGGCGAAATGCTGTTTGATTACAAGATAAAACACGGTGAATGCAAAACCTTTAATGCATCTCTGCTATTGAAGCAGATAGGGATTAATGTAGAGGCGGAGTAGAATCAAGTAGTTGACGGAACCAATTGTCAGTCGGCACTTATTACAGGGCAAACGCATCTAATTGGGTTAACATAACTTAACATATTTCAGATATATATTTTATAAATATTTGATAATCAACATTTTATATTTCATCATGGTTAACACTAAACTGATGGCACAATTTAGGCGCATCCAAATATTTGTGTTGTTGGCCAATACAAGTTTCTTAGGTAGCCGCATCATTTAATCACTATTAGCCAACAAAAACATGGTATCGTTTGATGCTTATATCTTCCCGAAGCTATAAGTTCATTCTGTTAGCTATTATTAAATAACGGCTTATCGCCGTTAACCAATTAGATTCGTTTACCCTGGCGCTTATTAGTGGTTATACCTGATTTTATTCCCTGGCTTTCTATTTTTTACATGAGCGCGGCGTAATCAATTATCGCGGCCCAAATACATTTTTGAGTTTAATGGGTGGGAAAAGATTCCATGAAATCCCTAAACCAAACTGGTGCCCCGAGTCGACAAACCGATAATTGTAATTATCGTGCCCGGCAATAAACGTAACAAAAAAGCCAAGATCAGGGGTGGCCGCTATGGGGTACGCCGTGAATATCGTTTCTAAACGCCAGGGCTCAACGCTTTGATGCGCATTAAATATCCGCTCGAGGTTTCCGGTGATCGAATACCTACCCCATTTCACTTTTTCAATGTATTGAAATCCGGCCGATAGCCTTACTTTGCCGTATATTTTAATATCCTCATCGGAATAACCGCCGGCATCAAAAACCCCAAAAATCCGGTCATGATATAAGGTGCCGCCAAACTTGTATGAATATGTCCTGATAGCCTTATTATCGGTCCTAAAACCGGTATCAAGGATGTTTTTACGATAATTAACTATAAACTCGGTAAGGTCGGTTGAAAAATTTGCGCTTTTCCGGTTCAGTATCGACGATAAGTTTGTTTGCGGTGTTATTGTTTTGTACACGGCCTCGCTTTCAGGCGAGCCATCGGCATATTTATCGGTAAAAGCACCACCGTCTTGCCCGTTAGAGTAATGACCACTTTCGAGCGAAAACGTTAATAAATCGGCGTCATGAATTCTAAATACTTGTTGTGTTCCGGCCAGTATCCGGTATGATGGTGTTCGTACCGGCAATGAATTTTCGGTATACATTCTCAATTGTGGCCGGTAAGATAAATACCAGGCCTGAAAATGATTACCGTGTATGCCATCGCTTCTGTCGCCAAGTTTGTATATATTATTGAACACACTATACCTCACTATCGGGTTGGCTTCAAACAAAATTGTTTCATACTTTTTGGCCGACGACATAGTGCTGAACCAACCAATATTGGGGTCGTCGCCGACCGGATAATAGGCCTGATGAGTATTTTGCGCATTACATACACCTGCGATGCTAAAAAGCAGACCAAGGGTGCCAATGAGTTGCTTTTTCATACCGAAAGGATTGCTCTGATGTCGTTAATTTTCCCGTCGATTCCATTTCCATCAAATCCGTCAGAACTTGAATCATCAATATAATACAGAGAAAAAGTGACATGCGCAGCTATAAGCTCATTCCTGATAAGAACAGCCTGATTTTGAAACTCAATTGAAATAAAAAAAGTTGTTTCAATATTTTCAAATTGAAAGGGATGCAAAATGGCTCTAACTCTTGTTAAAGTAACTCCCATATCATCTGCACCATAAACAGTAAGTATATTTCCGTAAGGCATATGTGGTAAGATTTGGCTTAAGACATCTATTTATCTTGCTATAAATTTAAGCACGACAAATACCGTAAACAATACCTGAAAACAGGGATAATAGCAATTTTCCGAGGCAAATTACAGATTTACCTAAAACCAAAAAGGGCCGGAAGATTAACTCTCCCGGCCCTGCTATTTTCAAAAAGTCTTGACTCTTGCTTCTTGATTCTAAAAGTCTTATCGTCCTCCTGATGGTGTGCCACCGCCGTTACCGCCCTGGTCCCCTTGTTTAAGGTCATCGTTGTTTACGCCTTTTTTCTGTTGTTGCGGGTTGCTGAAGCTTAGCTTACCAAAGCTATAGCTAAATGTGATACCGAACGAACGGAAAGGGAACGCGGTTGAGCTTTTTAACGAAAACGCGTCGCTGCTTATATTTTGATCGAAGTGTTTGTCGCGGGCAAATGGCTGTACCGTGTTAAAGCCGATAGCCAGTTTTTTATCCATAAACTGTTTCTTTAAACCAAAGGCATAAATACCAAATGCCGGGCTGGTACCTTGAATGGTACGGCGGGCCGAGTTGGTAAAGCCAAACAATTCGGCCAAAAAGTTATGCGGAAACTGGTATGATGCACTTCCGAAAGCGGAGTATTGGAAATACAAGCCAGTTGCCGAAGCTTTATCTTTATAAGCATCAAAAATGGTAGGGTTATACGTATAACCGTTGATGCTGGCACGGATGGTTAAAGGCTTTATCGGGTTTATTGATCCGAAGAAACTTGCACCGAACGAATTGTTTTTACCAATATTCTGGTAAGCTGTACGGGTAGCGTGTACTACCTGGTTTTGAATAGTTTCTGTCAGTGTATCAGCAATACCTTCAATCATGTTGTTGGTATTTTTATAATAAACCGAGAAGTTGATTACAGATGACTTAACAAATTTGTTAATGTTCAGCTCAACAGTTTGCGATACTTCCGGCGCCAGGTTCACGTTACCAACTGATTGGCTTTGTATCGAACTGCGGTTAATAAACGGATTTAAAAACTGCAGGCTTGGCCTTTGTATACGTTTGCTGTATGATAATTTAAGCGTTTGGCTGCCTAGTTGTTTCTGTATAGTTAAGCTGGGCACATACGTTGTATAGCTGGTACTAAAAGGGCTTAAATTCTGGTACAGGTCGCCAACTTTTTCCGGATCCTGGTAAGGGTTCTGCGGATCGCCTTTTATCCTGGTATTTTCAACACGGCCACCTACCAATAACGAATAGCTTTTTGGTAAAGTGAAAGTTAATACCGCATAACCTGCGTATACATTCTGGTTATAATCATACAGGTTCGAGTTCAATGAATCGCGTACTGCATTATTACCACTGTTATCGGTATCAAATATATCGTAGTTACTGTTTATACGGCGTTGTATGGTTTTACCACCGGCCTCAACTTTTACTACTTTATTTACAGGCAATGTATAATCGGCCTGGAAAGTATACTCGTTGTTTTTACCGTTGTTATCACCAATCTGGCTTGGGTTAACCGCGGTAAACAAGTTGTTGTAATTGGTAGTAATAATGCTATGGCTCCACTGGCCCGAAAGCGTAAACTCCTCGCCCTCTTTTTTAAACTTGTGGGTATAATCCAAATTCCAATCAAAACCGCCAAAGTGGTTATGCGATTGGGTGGTACTTGTGTACTGGGTTAAAATGCTGCCGGCTTGTATATTATTAACGCCGTTACCATCGGTGCTAAAACCACCATCATTAAGCCTGAAGGTACTGTTAAAGCTATTGAACGCGTTAACCTCGTAACCCATGGTTACCGAACCTATAGCGCCATGCCTTTTGATGCGGCTGGTTGAATTATTAAAGTTATGGCGGGTAATGCTTCCATCGGCACCTTTAAATTGCTGATCAAATGTGGTGGTTGACGTTTGCGGCCACGTTAAGTTACCCCCGGCGTTGATACCCAGGCTAAACCTGTTTTTATTATAGTTAAGGTTAACGTTACCATTGTTTTGGCGTGTACCTACACCACCGCTTACCGAGCCACTGATGCCCGATACATTTTTTTGCTTGGTAATAATGTTGATGATACCACCAGAACCTTCCGCATCATATTTAGCTGATGGAGATGTTACCACCTCGATGCTTTTGATCTGATCGGCAGGGATGGTTTTCAAAACATCCGATAAGCTGGCCGATGTTGCGCCCGATGGTTTACCGTTAATCAAAACTTTAACATTCTGATCGCCGCGAATAGATACGTTGCCGTTAATATCAACGTTTACCAAAGGCACTTTTTGCAATACATCGGTGGCATTACCGCCTGCAGATGTCAGGTCTTTTTCGGCATTATAAACAATCTTGTCAATCTTGTTTTCTATCAGTGGCGCCTGGCCAACAATGTTAACCGTTGCCAGTGTTTTGGAGCCCGGCGACAGGAAAATGTTGTTCATTTTAGCATCCGGCTTTGCAGCAGTAGTTACAACCGGGTCGATTGTTTTTGTTGGATAACCAAGAAAAGAAATTACCAGTTTGTAGCTTCCTGGTTTTACATTGTCTATCTTAAAACTACCTTTTGAATCCGTTAAGACACCATTGATAGGCGATTTACCGCCACTGCGATACAACCCTACAGATGTATAATCCATAGGTTGCTTGGTAACTGAATCGATAACAGTACCAGAAATGCGGCCAACAATTGTGGGGCCACCACCACCAACCCCAAACTGCGCTTTGGCCGAGATGGCAAAACAAATTAGAGCTATAAAAAAGTAAAAACGTTTCATTTGTGCGTATTTTCGTAATTGGAGGCGAAAATAGTTCAAATGTTACACGCTAATCCTTTATTTTTTTGATAAAATGCAAATTGTCATGTACATGTTACACTATCATGATATTACCTTTAATGACAGGTTATAATTCACCCGTTTGGATAATTTTAAACAAGGCTTTTCAACCAGTAAATAAAACAACCAGGCAAATAAAACACTCACACCAATGCCTGTCAAAAATTCTACCCCTTTAAAAAAGAACGTTTTAGGCAATAGCATACCCAGGTAAACAACCAGGTTGCTCCCTATAATATCATGGGTTAGGTATAGCGAAAACGAAATTTTAGAAAGAAAGTCAATAACCGGATAACTTTTTAAAGGCAACAATAATAAACCCAGGGCAAATAACGCAGCGCAGGTTTGCGATACGCCAACCGAATACATGCTGCAAGCAGTAATCAGAACACCAAAAACAAGTACGCCGTTCAACGCTTTTCCTTTAACCTTGTATAAATAATACAAAATACCCAGCGCAAACACCGGGAAGCTGTTGATTAACGTAGCACCGGGTACGTGTAAAAATACAGGTAAAATACTTAACAGCAATAACAGCCATTGCCCCCATTTACCTGTAAACCATGGAAAGCAAAGCGCCACGAAGAGGTAAAACTGGAACTCGATACCCAGGGTCCAGTAAACCGGGCTTAAGTAAGGCTGGCCCAAAAAGCTATTCAGGTAAGCCAGGTGGCAAAGCGCGTTAACCCAATCGGGGTGGTAATGTGCTACCCAAAAAAGCTTCATAATAATAGCCAGCACTATCGAGATGATGTACGGCGGCTCGATACGGATAACCCGTTTGAGGATAAAACGACCACCCAGTTTCCAGCTATAGTTTTCGGGTATAGCCCAGCAAATGATAAAACCCGATAACAGGAAAAACATATAAACACCCAGCCAGCCATAATTTAAAACCGGTAACGTTTTACCACCCAAATGGAATAACGTTACTGCCAGCGCGGCTATCGCCCGGATATAATCAACCTGTTGAAGATGTGGTTTTTGCTTTGTGCTGATAGCGGCCATGGTTAACAGCGGTATTTTTTATGCTGTTGGCGCTAAGATATTGTTTTTAAATTATTGAGTAGCCTGATGATTTTTAATGGGCTATTATTCGATACCCATCCCAACTCTATATTCCTGCTGCACAACAAGCAGGCAATTAGCACACAAACAACCTTCATACAGCTCGCTCACATACTGCACCTCGTTCAGGGTAAGCTGTACAGTGCTGCACTGGCACTTGGTGAATGAATTGGCTTTACATTCAAAAGGAGCCTCACAGCGTTCGCAACGGATGATTTCGTGTTTGGGGTGCATTTTTTAGTCCGAAAGTTGTTTTGTCAAAGGTCGACAAGTTTGATAGCAAATAAAAGCTTTTCAGATCATTATAATGTAAAAGAGAGAAAGTCGGAAAGTTCAGAAGTTAACGGTAGGCTAAATATAAAAGCCCAATGAGCTACGAAGCTTACTGGTCTTTTTATCTTTCGGACTTTTCGGACTTTCCGACTACTAATAATGTAAAAGACCGGTAAGCTACTACGCTTCCGGTCTTCTTTTATCTTTCTGACTTCCCGACTTTCGGACTTTCCCGACTACTTACGCAGAACAGGTAACGCAACCTTCTTCCATCGAGCAGCTTGGGCCTTCTGGTACGTTGTCGGCCATTTGGTCTACATGGTCAGGGATAACCGGCTCCATGTTTGATCCGCCCTGGTTTTCAACGGTGAATTTAACGGCTTGCGAAGCGGCTTGTGTACGCAGGTAGTACATACCTGTTTTTAAGCCTTTTTTCCATGCGTAGAAGTGCATTGAAGTTAGTTTTGAAGCGTTTGGCGCGTTGATGAACAGGTTTAATGATTGCGATTGGCAAACATAAGCACCCCTATCGGCAGCCATATCAATGATATTACGCATCTTAATTTCCCAAACTGTTTTGTACAGTTCTTTAATAGCTGATGGTATTTCGGCAATATCCTGAACAGATCCGTTTGCTGTGATAATCTTATCTTTCATAGCAGGCGTCCACAAGCCAAGGTTAACCAAATCGCGCAGCAGGTATTTGTTTACCACAATAAACTCGCCACTTAATACACGGCGGGTGTAAATGTTTGAGGTATATGGCTCAAAGCACTCATTGTTACCCAATATTTGTGATGTTGATGCTGTTGGCATTGGCGCTACTAACAGTGAGTTACGCACACCATGGTTCATTACATCAAGGCGCAGGTTTTCCCAATCCCAACGGTTGCTGGCAGGCGATACGTTCCATAAATCAAACTGGAATTTACCTTTTGATAATGGCGAGCCCTGGAAGGTTTCGTAAGCACCATCTTTGATAGCCAGGTCTTTTGAAGCCGTCATGGCAGCAAAGTAAATGGTTTCAAAAATTTCCTTGTTCAGTTGTTTAGCCTCATCGCTTTCAAACGGCATACGCAGCTGGATGAAAGTATCTGCCAAACCCTGTACACCTAAACCAATAGGGCGGTGACGCAGGTTTGAGTATTCGGCTTCTTTAACCGGGTAATAATTATAATCGATGATCTTGTTCAGGTTTAAAGTAGCCTGGTAAGTAACATCATATAATTTGTTATGATCAAATGTACCATTGTTAATGTAGCGTGGTAATGCTAATGAAGCCAGGTTACAAACGGCAATCTCGTTGGCATCGGTGTATTCCATAATTTCGGTACAAAGGTTTGAACTTTTGATAGTACCTAAATTTTGCTGGTTTGATTTGCTGTTGGCAGCATCTTTATACAACAGGTATGGTGTGCCGGTTTCAACCTGGGCATCCAATACGGCAAACCACAATTCCTGTGCTTTGATGGTACGGCGTGCACGGCCTTCTTTTTCGTACCTGGTATATAGGGCAACAAACTCTTCGCCAAAGCAATCGGCCAGGCCTGGTGCTTCATGCGGGCAAAACAGGCTCCACTCTTCGTTGGCCTCAACGCGCTGCATAAACAGGTCAGATACCCAAAGGGCGTAAAACAAATCGCGGGCACGCATTTCTTCTTTACCGTGGTTTTTACGCAGATCTAAAAATTCAAAGATATCTGCATGCCATGGCTCTAAATAAATAGCGAAAGCGCCTTTACGTTTGCCGCCACCCTGGTCAACATAACGGGCAGTATCGTTAAATACCCGCAGCATTGGAATAATCCCATTGCTGGTACCGTTTGTGCCGCTGATGTATGAACCTGTAGCACGCACGTTGTGAATGCTTAAGCCAATACCACCTGCGCTTTGTGATATTTTTGCTGTTTGTTTTAAAGTATCGTAAATACCATCAATGCTATCATCTTTCATGGTTAATAAAAAGCATGACGACATTTGTGGTTTTGGAGTACCGGCATTAAATAAAGTAGGCGTAGCATGTGTAAACCAACGCTCGCTCATTAAGTGGTAAGTTTTGATAGCACTTTCTACATCCTCTTTGTGGATACCAACAGATACACGCATAAACAAGTGTTGCGGGCGCTCAACAATTTTACCATCTACTTTTAACAGGTACGATTTTTCAAGGGTTTTAAAACCAAAATAATCAAAACCAAAATCGCGGTCGTAAATGATGGTGCTGTCTAACAGTTCGGCATTCTTTTCAATCACTTCCCAAACGTCATCAGCAATTAACGAGGCATTTTTACCGGTTTTGCCATCCACATAGTTGTACAGGATACGCATAGTTTCCGAGAACGACTTGATAGTGTTCTTATGCAGGTTTGATACTGCAATGCGCGATGCCAGTAAAGCATAATCGGGATGCTTCGTCGTTAATGATGCAGCAGTCTCGGCAGCAAGGTTATCAAGTTCTGACGTGGTTACACCGTCAAACAAACCTTCAATTACCTTTTTTGCCACATCAATCGGGTCAACCAGGTTGAACCCATAGCACAGTTTTTCAATACGTGCCGTGATCTTGTCGAATTTTACCGACTCTTTTCTACCGTCTCTTTTTACTACAAGCATGTTTTAATGGATATTTAGTAGTTAGTATCAAGTAGCAAGACCTGTACCAACTCGTTTACGTATATATATTATTAACTCTTATTCTTTTTTTAACCGGCGTCAATTAGGAAAACTTTGTTCGCCGCCGAACCTATATTTGTGATCTAACTTAGTATCTTGATACTTGATACTAACTACTTGATACTACTCTTAGAAATCCTCATCAAGAGAAAATGCTTTGCTTTCGGCGTTGTTTAATACGCCGCTTTTCTGGTAGTCGCCAACCCGTTTTTCAAAGAAGTTGGTTTTGCCCTGCAGCGATATCATCTCCATAAAGTCGAAAGGATTGCTGGCTCCGTAATGTTTTTCATAGCCCAGTTCGCCAAGCCACCTATCGGCAACAAATTCAATGTACTGGCCCATCATTTTGGCGTTCATACCAATCAGGTTAACGGGCAGTGCATCGGTAACAAATTCTTTTTCTATTTCAACCGCATCAGTAATAATCTTAGTAACGGCTTCGGCGCTTAAGCGCTTGTTAAGCATTTTGTATAATAAACAGGCAAATTCGCAGTGCGAGCCTTCATCACGAGAAATTAACTCATTGCTGAAAGTTAAGCCCGGCATCAGGCCGCGTTTTTTAAGCCAGAAGATAGAGCAAAAGCTACCCGAAAAGAAGATACCTTCAACCGCCGCAAAAGCAACCAAGCGCTCGGCAAAGTTGCCGTTGTTTATCCAGCGCAGCGCCCACTCGGCTTTTTTGGTTACACACGGTATGGTGTCAATAGCATGAAACAGGCGGTCTTTTTCGGCCGGGTCTTTTATATATGTATCAATTAACAGGGCATACGTTTCTGAGTGAATGTTTTCCATCATGATCTGGAAGCCATAAAAACAACGGGCCTCGGGCAATTGCACCTCGCTCATGAAATTTACGGCCAGGTTTTCGTTCACAATACCATCACTGGCGGCAAAGAAAGCCAGTATGTGCGAAATGAAATGCTTCTCGCCCGGATTCAGGTTTTCCCAGTGCTTCATATCATCCGAAAGATCGATCTCCTCGGCCGTCCAGAAACTGGCTTCAGCTTTTTTGTACATTTCCCAAATTGCCGGATACTTGATAGGCAGTATCACAAACCTGTCTTTGTTCTCTCTCAGTAAAATTTCGTCTTCCTGTATCATTTGGTATCTGTTTTTTTCCGTTTTATTATTCCTTTAGTGACATCAGACACCAACCCCGGCCTTATTAAAAAATAAAGCTCCTTTTTCCTGCGATCAGGCTTGGCCAATCACATTTTTTAGTATGTAAATTCCTGACAGTTAAGTGTTTGCATTGCTGGATGATGAATACATCCGACTGTCTGTTGAATACCTTTTTATTACCTTGTAGAACAAAGTTAATGTTTGAGTTGGTATGCTGTTAATGATAGTTTTTAACAAACGCCCGAGTTATTAACACTTTGTCGATTTATTTTTATCGCCCCGTTGTTGAAAGAAAATTAATAGACTTGATTACAGCTAATTAAAATGAGCCCGCCAAATGCATAGTGTAAAAACAGGGCCAAACCAATAATTTAACATTACAAATTACTTTACTTAACACAGACAGTTATTGAAAAATAAATAACGCCTTTGCTAAAGACTGATAACAATCTCGAAATTGAGCTGAAAAAGCGGTTCAAAAAAACAAATGTGGAAAAACAAAATACCCCGCAGGGCAAAAACCAAACGGGATATTCCTAAAAGTTTTAAGAAAGTTATGCGACTGGAACAAATTTCATTGATACCGAATTTACACAATGGCGGGTATTTTTTGGGGTTAGGTATTCGCCTTCAAAAACGTGACCCAGGTGGGCGCCGCAATTGGCACAAACAATCTCAACCCGGCGGCCATCGGCATCGGGCACCCTTTTTACAGCACCCGGAATTTCATCATCAAAACTTGGCCAGCCGCAATGCGATTCGAATTTTGATTCGGAAGTGTATAAGGGTGTGTCGCAGCGTTTACAAACATATAAACCTTGCGCATGGTTGTTTAATAGCGAGCCGGTAAAAGGCCTTTCGGTACCCTTATGCAGTATGATATATTCTTCTTCGGGTGTTAATTTATTGTATTCCATTTTAATTATTGAATTATTGATGGAGTGAATTATTGAGTTGCTCACTCCCTCTGCTACATAAAGATACGATAATTTTAAAGGCATAAATGTATTGAAGGTGATGTTTACATTGGATTGACTTGCACAATAAATACCAAAAATTAAGGCTACCTTGTTGCTATGAATCCATACCTGCTATTATTAACATTTGTTTTAACAGTTGGTAAACCAAAGCAACATTTGGCTTTACCACATTCGGTTCATATACAAGGCCTACAGGCCGATACGTCAAAACTTGCTATTTTAAACCTGGAGAAAAACATGGTAAGTAAGTATTTTGATGAAGGTGCAAAACCGGTTGTGCTCTCGCCTGATGAGATAGAAAAAGCAAACCTTTTGATTAGCGAGGCGATTAGTCAATACAATACCGATAGCGAAAAAATTTACAAACAAAACCTGGCCAATACAAAAAAGTACCCCGGCTCGGTTGCTTATGACCCCAAGATCAAATCGCCATCCGGTTACTATAAGCAAATTGTCGCGGCAATTAATGCAAAGGGCGAAAAAGAAGTTTGGGTAAATTGCTTTTGTAAATTAGATGACTGGCGCCCAGATAATGACAAAAATTATTGGCGAAAAAATATTGTCAGGGTGATGGACGGAGGAAGCTGCTATTTTAACCTGAAAATAAATTTAACTACCGAAACCATCATCTGGTTTAAAGTAAACGGAGTATCCTGACCCGGATAAACAACTGTCGTATCAACGATAAATTGACGGATATTCCTTAGCCCAAAGTCTTAAGTTCTAAGTCAAAAGAGAAAAAAAACAACTTTAGACTTTCGACGCCGTACTGTTGACTTAACACTACGGCGTTACCAAATCCAAATGATACTCCTGTATCAACGGAGGATTTTCGGGCGTGAGCGTAAAGCTCACTTTAATATTGGCATTCTCTCCCTTCATAATAAAATAGCCGCGCAGTTGGTTTTCCGGCATTACATCGCCAATACTTACTGTTTTCCCGGCTTTGGCAAAGGCGGCTGCGGCTGCAACTTTTAATTTATCAGGAAAGTAGTCCATAAAAAAGTTATCAGCAAAAATGCCGCTTTCTTTGGCTTTGCTCCAATCGGCAATAACTTTCAACAGGTCGTTTTTGCGTTGCTCCAATATCAATGAGGCCGGCAACTGGCGGGGTTTTATGCCGGTGATAGCCATTATAGTATCCAACACCTGTGTATTGGGATAGCCGGCCCGGGCATACGTTAAATTGGCGAACGACACCACGCCGATACCGTAATCGGGCATAATGTTCCATTGGCTGCCAAAACCCGGCAAACCACCGGTATGGCCAATATAAACCCGGTTATCACAATCTTTGGCCCAGCGTAACCCGTAAGCGTAAGCGCTCACATTGGGGCAAGGGCGGCCTGTAGTTGTTTTGGCATTGGCTGTTAAATAGTTTACATCCCAGGGGTACTGCATCTCGCGGATGGAGCTGCGTTTTATGGGGCCGGTTTCGGCATCATCCCTTGGCGGCCAGGCATCCAGGTGCAGGGCCATATAAATACTAAAATCTTCAATAGTGGTAATCAGGCCACCCATGGCACCGTAAGCACCGTCGTGCAGCAAAGGTTGCTCAACCCATTTATCATCCAGCCAGCGGTAGCCAAGGGCCAGCTGTTCTTTAGGTACTTGGGTGTACTCCCAGTAGGTATGTGTCATACCCAGTGGTTTCAGGATATTGTCGGTAATATAAGTCTCGTAGGTTTTTCCTGATACTTTTTTGATGATGTAACCCAGTGTGGCAAAWCCCAGGTTACTGTACTCATACCCCTGCCCGGGGTTATTGGAAAACGAAACACCTTTTTTGTAGATGGCCACCAGTTCGGCATCGCTTACGGCCAGTTGTCTGTCGCCCCAGGGATTATCTTCCGGGTAACCGGCAGCGTGGGTAAGCAGGTGGCGTATGGTTATGGGCGTAGCATCTTTAGTAAGGTATTTAGTACCCTTCATTTCGGAAATATACAGGTAAGCCGGATCATCCAACTTGAGCTTACCCTCGTCGCGAAGCTTTAAAATGGCCATGGCCGTAAGGCTTTTAGTCATAGAGGCAATGCGAAAGGCTGATTTTGGCGTAGCCGGTATTTTATTGGGCACATCGGTATAGCCCAGCCCCACCGTATGCACCAGTTTACCATCTACAATAATGCCATAGGCCACACCGGGCCAATGATTATCTTCGGCATATTTTTTATAAATCTGGTCTATCACCGGGTAAGTGGCTTCTATTTTCTTCAGCCTGTCGGGATCGGTAAAGGCAGCGGGTTTGTAGGTTTGGGCGGTGGCTGTAAGGCCTAAGGATAAACATAACCAGAGCAGATTTTTTTTAATCATGGCAAAGTTTTAAAGCTGATGTTCCTAAATTAAAGAATTTAGCTGACTGTCTGAATCAGAATTCTCAGAATTTAAGAATTTTCAGGATAGCATGTATCATACACAAAAAATCCCGGCCAAAAATGACCAGGATTTAAATATATTATTCAGCTTTGTGCCTTTGGCTTTCCGCTTTAAGCTAACTTTGCCAATTCTTCTGCCATAGCAGCACCAATTTCGGCAGGCGATTCTACTACGCGGATACCGCACTCGGTCATAATTTTCATTTTGGCTGCAGCTGTATCGTCGGCACCGCCAACAATTGCACCTGCGTGGCCCATCCTGCGGCCCGGAGGCGCGGTTTGGCCTGCAATAAAACCTACAACTGGTTTAGTACCAAATTCTTTAATCCAACGGGCTGCATCAGCTTCCATACCGCCACCAATTTCGCCAATCATGATAATCCCATGTGTATCCGGGTCATTCATCAGTAACTCAACAGCTTCTTTAGTTGGGGTGCCTATGATAGGGTCGCCACCAATACCTATGGCAGTAGTGATACCTAAACCGGCTTTAACCACCTGGTCAACAGCCTCGTAAGTTAACGTACCCGATTTTGAAACTACGCCTACATTACCTTTCTTGAAGATAAAGCCTGGCATAATACCAATTTTACTTTCATCGGCAGTAATAATACCCGGGCAGTTGGGGCCAATAAGGCGCGCATCCTTATCGGTTAAATATTCTTTTACCGCAATCATATCTTTTGTAGGGATACCTTCGGTAATACAAACAATAACTTTAATACCAGCCTCGGCAGCTTCCATAATGGCATCCGCGCCAAAGGCAGGAGGTACAAAAATGATAGATACATCGGCGCCGGTTTGGTCAACCGCGTCTTTAACTGTGTTAAAAACAGGCCTGTCCAGGTGGCTTTGGCCGCCCTTGCCAGGTGTAACACCACCAACAAGCTGGGTACCATAAGCAATCATTTGCTCGGCGTGGTAGCTGCCCTCTTTACCGGTGAAACCTTGTACAATAACTTTTGAATCTTTATTTACCAGAACACTCATTGGTTTTTTCGTTTAGTACGGCAAATCTAAAGTTTTTGGCCGAATGTCAAACCCCATTATAATTTAATAGGGGAATAATTTAGTATGATAACATAAAAGTGACGTTTTGATATTGGATGGCTTTAACAGCTGCGCCGGTTTACACTATTTTTTCGGGTGGCAGGTAAGGGTACATCTGTGCCAATTGCGCTTGCTTAATCACACCCACTTTAGGTTATTTGTGCCCGTGATGCCCGGTTCCTGGCTATCCCGGCCATCCAGATTAACAGGCGTTTATCCTGTTGATGATACGATTGAATGTTTGCCCAAATCTCCAATATGGTACTTGCCAGTATTTCTTCTGCTGTTTGCCTGTCGCTGATATGGCAGCAAATGATTTTAAAAAGGGTGGCTGCATAGCTATCATATAAGGCGCCAACACTCGAAGGATCGCGTTTCTCCATAGCACCGATGAGTTCTTTTTCTGAAAGAGTTGTTTCCATCACAGTCAAAATCAGGCAAAGCGGTGTTGCAAAATGGCAATAACGTAAGGAGACAGTATCTCTATATCGTGATTAACATGTAATGGAATTTCCAGGTGATCGCCGGGATTAAGCGTAAATACTTTATCGCCAACGGTGCAGGCGCATTGTCCTTTCAATATAAAAAAGCTTTCGGATACCTCTTCATGTACCTCTTCGGGCACATTTAGTTTAGTTACTACCAGGGTTTGGGCAATATGTTCATCCTGGCGCAGCAGGTGTGCAAAAAAATCATCGAAGGGTTCGGCCGGTAAAAGGTGTTCAACTGCGCTAAGCCAGGCAGTATAACTGGAGTATTCGTCGGTCGCGGGCAAATTTTCTATATCGATGGCGTCGCCCGGGAAACCCAAAGCTGCCAATATGCTGTTCCTGAGCCTTGCCGGAGGTGTAATGGCCGCGCTTTCGGCAATTTTCTCAATCGTATCTTCAATTTTTTCCAGCTCCTGCCTAATCATGGGATGTTCCTGGCTTAAAGCTACAACCTCCCGGGCGCGTTCCTCGTCAAAAATATCAAAGCAATGCTGTTCAAGGTTACCACTGTTAATATAGTTGTTGATATCTATCATAATTTGGGTATCAGGGTATGCATGAGTTAAATTGACTGCGGTAAACCCCGGCCGGTAATCAGGTTCAGGCTAACGCGCAAATATAAATAAAGTATTATATACCAATTGCAGTATACTGGTTTAACCTACTCTTTATCAGTGTAAGCCACCATTCTCAGCAATTCAGGCGTATTATAAGCGGGGCTTTTAACCTTTCACCTATTGTGGTATTGTCAACGAATATACATTAATGTAGTCCTATCAATTAGCTGAAGCTATCAGTGAGGCCCTAAGCAGGATTGGGTTTGGCGGTAATTTTCTTCCAGATGGAAAACCCTCCGTAAACAAACATTAAACCAATAAACACATATACCCAAATGGAAATATTGCGGCCTGCAATGATGAGGTAAAGATAAGGCAGGCTAAAACTAAGCGACGCAAGCAACAGCGGAATAAGGATAGGCTTTTTGGCCCTGAAAGTTTTGAGCACCCAGCCAAGGAACGAAAAAAAACAGATCTTACTAACTAAATAAAGAATACCAATAAGTAAAGGGTCAACCTCGTGCTTCTCGCCCAAGGCAATAACCCAATCTTTAATAAGCGTGATATAATCCGTCATATATTGCAAGTTATACATTAACTGGTACACATTGTGTGTATTTGCCAATTAATATGTTCACCGGAATCCTTTAGGCGGCAAATCAAAAGTTCCCCCTTCAGGGGGGTAGGGGGTTAAACTCCCCTTCGCTCTTGGCAATTACAATGGTAGCTACACCATTGCCAATCACATTGGTAATAGCCCGTGCTTCCGACATAAACCTATCTACCCCAATCAATATAGCCAGACCCTCTACCGGGATAATTTTAATAGCCGCGAGCGTGCTGCTCAGCACAATAAACCCGCTGCCGGTAACACCTGCTGCACCTTTGGATGTAATCATGAGGATGCCAATTATAGTTAACTGCTGCGCCAGCGACAAAGGCACATTAAAAACCTGCGCCAAAAATATCACACACATAGATAGGTAAATAGTGGTACCATCTAAATTAAAGGAATACCCTGTTGGGATAACCAGGCCCACCACAGATTTAGAGCAGCCAAACTTTTCCAGCTTTTCCATCATGGCAGGCAGTGCCGATTCGGAAGAAGACGTGCCTAACACAATCAGAATCTCTTCCTTAATATACTTAAGATATTGCCACAGGCTGAATTTATAAATGCGGCAAATGATATTGAGCACCACAAAAATAAACAGGAACATGGTAAGATAAACCGAGCCCATTAATATAGCCAGCGGCTGCAGGGTTTTTACGCCGTACTTACTAATGGTAAATGCCATCCCCCCGAAAGCGCCCAAAGGGGCAACCTTCATCACTATTTTCATGATATTAAAAAACACTTTGGATAGTTTATCAAACAAACTGATAACCGCTTGCCCCGTTTCGCCCATACGGCTCAGACCAACGCCGAACAGTATGGCAAAAAATAAAATCTGCAAAATATCGCCTTTAGCAAAGGCTTCAAATACGTTACCGGGCACTATATGGGCTATAAAATCGCCCCAGTGCATTTCAGATGCTGCTTTTTCATACACGGCAAGTTTACCTGTTGTATCGGTAATGGTATGATTTTGAAAACCGGCACCCGGTTTTATGATATTGGCAACCGTAACACCTATAATAAGGGCAAAAGAGGTTACTATTTCAAAATAAAGCAAAGCCTTCCCTCCTACCCGGCCAACCTTTTTCATATCGCTCATACCGGCAATACCCAGCACAATGGTAAAAAATATGATTGGCGCAATCAGCATGGTGATCAGGCTGATAAAAGTTTTGCTGATTAACTCGGCTGTTGGAGCAAAGCCCTTAAAGTTTAGCCCTACCACTACGCCCAGGGCAATAGCTATAAGTACCTGGAAGGTGAGGTTTGAAATGAGGCGAAGCCCCCTGCCCCCCTGAAGGGGGAACTTTTTGACTGGCATTAGTATCTGGCGTTTTATAGTTTAACAAGTATACGATTTTGGAATTGTAAAATGTCCCGACGGCTGGCCTGCGGTATTGGCGATAAGAACCATTTATGACAGCATATTTAGTTATTGCACGTTGCATACCGCCCCAGTTGTCTTTTTCAAAACGTCTGTTAGCAAAAACCCCCGTTTACCAATAAAGGCAAACGGGGGTTTTAGATTGGCAAGCTGATTTATAACACTTGCCCGGTTTTAATATTTATAGTATAAACTTTACCGTTAATGGTAAACTGTGCTTTATGATTACCCTGGAAAGTGATGGTGCCACTGTAGTTCCAGGTTTTGCCTTCGTAAGTTCCTTTGGTTGTAAATGACGCGTGGCCGTCGGTTATATCGGCGTCGGCAGCGCGGTCTATCATTAGGCCGGTTAGTTTAAAGTTGAATGATGCGGATATAGCTTTTGCTTTCCCGGCCTCAGTATAAGTACCATTTACATACGCATTTAAAGCACCATCTAACTGCAGTTTCAGGTTACTAACTCCGGGATTAAGGCTTTTTAAAACAAAATTTTTGCCATATTTTTCGGTGATATTGGCACCGCCGCCAACTAATACCAGGTTTAAACTATCGTTAACCGTGATGCTCGATGGTTTGCTGTTGGTACATAAAACTTCGTATTTGATTTTTTCCCAAAGGTCGAGTTTTGAAGTATCGCTATCACCCAGTTTTAGCGAAAAGGTAGTATCAATTTTGAAACCGCAGCCAAAATTGCCCGCAGATTCGATCCTTGCTTTGCCTTTAGATTTAAAGACGATATTTGATGGATAATCTAATCCGTCAGAAATACTGAAGCCGCCTTGGGTTCCGTATAAGGCTTCGCTAAGGTTTGAAGCAATCTCGGTACTTACTACCGTCGGATCGGCTGTGTTTGCTGTTGTACCGTCATCTTTTAACTTGCGGCAACCAAAACAGGTTAAAACAAGGCCTGCAACGGCTATCAAGGTAAGTTTGTAATTGTGTTTCATGTTTAAGTTTTTAAAAATATTGACCAAATTTAACTCTATTACGGCTAATTGTAAAATAAGTTGGGTTAATTTATTAACATATATTCATATCACTATCAACCCGTTAGCTAAATGACTTATAGATACCTCCAATATTTCCATCCGGGAAAAACACTTCGGGTTGCAAAATTTTACGATAGCCCCTATGTTGTTAATTACCATTACGAAAGTGAACGTCAATAAGTAACACATGACTGCCGTTTTTTGTATTGTTTTTATAGCAATCAACTAATCGCCAATAAACTACCATACTAATAGAGATTTTCTTAATTTCGCAACCTCATACGTATAACCAACAAAATGGACTATCAATTTAAAGATATAGAGCAAAAGTGGCAGCAGTTTTGGGCCCAGAACAATACGTTTAAAGCCGAAGATAAAAGCACCAAACCCAAGTATTATGTGCTGGATATGTTCCCCTACCCATCGGGTGCGGGGCTGCATGTGGGCCATCCGCTGGGGTATATTGCATCTGATATTTTTGCACGTTACAAGCGCCTTAAGGGTTTTAACGTATTGCACCCCATGGGTTACGATAGCTTTGGCTTACCGGCCGAGCAGTATGCCATACAAACCGGGCAGCACCCGGCGGTAACTACCGAAGATAATATTGCTACCTATCGCCGCCAGCTGGACCAGATTGGTTTCTCGTTCGACTGGAGCCGCGAAGTGCGCACCAGTTCGCCCGATTATTATAAGTGGACCCAGTGGATTTTTATGCAGCTGTTTAATAGCTGGTATAATAAGGATGCCGATAAAGCCGAAAGCATTGCTAAACTGGTTGAACATTTTGAGCAAAACGGGTCGGCGGGTATTAATGCCGTATGCGATGAAGAAATATTGAGTTTTACTGCTGCAGACTGGAAAGCGATGAGCAACCAGGACCAGCAGGCCGAACTATTGAAATACCGCCTTACCTACCTGCGCGAAAGTACCGTAAACTGGTGTCCCGCCCTTGGTACCGTATTGGCCAACGATGAGGTAAAAGACGGCTTTAGCGAGCGCGGCGGCTACCCTGTTGAGCAAAAAAAGATGATGCAATGGAGCATGCGTATCACCGCCTATGCCGAAAGACTGTTGCAAGGCCTGGACACCATTGACTGGCCCGAGCCTTTGAAAGAAATGCAGCGCAACTGGATTGGCAAGAGCACCGGTGCATCGGTTCGTTTTCCAATAGCGGGTTCGGGTGGCGAGGTTCGAGGTTCGGGAGATTCCAAACCCGCAACTGGCTACCCGATCCACGCAACTCATATAGAGGTTTTCACCACCCGCGTGGATACCATCTTCGGTGTAACCTTTGTGGTGATAGCGCCCGAGCACGAGTTGGTGGCCAGTTTAACCACCCCGGAGCAAAAGGCAGATATTGATGCCTATATAGCGGTAACCAAAAAGAAATCGGAACTTGACAGGATGGCTGATGCCAAAACGGTTTCGGGTGCTTTTACCGGCAGCTATGTTTTAAACCCGCTGAACGGCCAGCAAATCCCGATTTGGATTGCCGATTACGTACTGGCTGGTTACGGCACCGGCGCGGTTATGGCCGTTCCATCCGGCGACCAGCGCGACTATTTATTTGCCAAACATTTTGATTTGCCGATAGTACAGATTCTTGACACCCAAAAGATAGAAACCGAGGCCGACTCAACCAAGGAAGGCACCTATATCAACTCGGAATTCATGAACGGGTTGGATTATAAAGCGGGTACCGCTGCCGTTATTGCCAAACTGGAAGAGGTTGGCGCCGGTAAGGCAAAAATCAACTTCAGGATGCGCGACGCCATTTTTGGCCGCCAACGCTACTGGGGCGAACCCGTTCCCGTTTATTTTAAAGATGGTTTACCTTATTTAATTGAGGAAAGTCACTTGCCGTTGTTATTGCCCGAAGTTGATAAATATTTGCCGACTGAAAGCGGTGAACCGCCTTTGGGTCGCGCTGAAGGATGGAGCTACAAGAGTCAAGAATCAAGAATCAAGAATCAAGACGAAGCCGGTTATGCTTACGAGCTTTCGACCATGCCCGGCTGGGCTGGATCTAGCTGGTACTGGTTCCGTTATATGGATGCGCACAATGATAAAGAGTTTGCTTCGCCGGAAGCTATCGCTTATTGGAAGGATGTTGATTTATACATCGGCGGCAGCGAACACGCTACAGGCCACTTGTTGTATAGCCGTTTCTGGAACAAGTTTTTGAAGGATATTGGCAAAGTTGGAGAAGAAGAACCTTTTAAAAAATTGATTAACCAGGGGATGATTCAAGGCCGCAGTAATTTTGTTTATCGTTTGATAGACGAAGAAGGCCGCGGAACAAACACTTTTGTATCTCATGGTTTAATTAAGGAATACAAAACCTCTCCTTTGCATGTTGATGTAAACATTGTAGAGAACGAAGTGATGAACATCAACAAGTTTAAACAATGGCGGCCTGAATTTGCAGATGCTGAATTCATTTTAGAAAACGGCAAATATATCTGCGGCGTAGAGGTTGAAAAAATGTCGAAACGTTACTACAACGTTGTTAACCCGGACGACATTGCCCAACGTTACGGTGCCGATACCCTACGCATGTACGAGAT
This sequence comes from Mucilaginibacter sp. P4_C11, assembly GCF_056402115.1. Classification (NCBI taxonomy): domain Bacteria; kingdom Pseudomonadati; phylum Bacteroidota; class Sphingobacteriia; order Sphingobacteriales; family Sphingobacteriaceae; genus Mucilaginibacter; species Mucilaginibacter sp. P4_C11. The sequence continues at coordinate 57,304 of NZ_JBFUIA010000015.1, forward strand.
GTTCCTTGGCCCGCTGGAACAAAGCAAACCATGGAATACCAACGGCATTGAGGGTGTGTTTAAATTCCTGCGTAAATTCTGGCGGTTGTTTCATAACGATGCCTGGGAATTTAGCGTATCGGGTGCCGAGCCTTCAAAAGCAGAATTAAAATCATTACACAAGATCATCCGCAAGGTGGAGGAAGATATCGAGCGTTTTTCGTTCAACACTTCGGTATCCAGTTTCATGATAGCCGTAAATGAGTTAACCGATTTGAAATGTAATAACCGTGCGATATTGCAGGATATGGTGATCATCCTATCCTCGTACGCCCCACACATTTGCGAGGAGTTATGGACTTTACTGGGTAACCCGGCCGGTACTTTATCTTACGCGCCGTTCCCTAAGTTCAACAGCACTTATTTAATTGAGGATGATTTTGCTTACCCAATATCTATCAACGGTAAAATGAAAATGAACCTTAACATCCCGCTAAGCCTGGAAGTAAAAGAGATAGAAGAAACCGTATTGGCCAACGCAGATGTGCAAAAATACCTTGACGGCAAAGCCCCTAAAAAGGTGATTGTTGTTAAAGGCCGGATTGTGAATATGGTGGTGTAGGTCCCCTTTAGATGTGCAGATGTGCAAATTTCAGATGTGCAGATGACGGATTAAAATGGGAATAAAAAGAGAATGTCATCGCGGCTTGAGCTACGATGACATTCTCTTTTTTATGTCATCCTGAGTGGTAAAATTTCGCGAAATTCCGAAGGAGAAATGACATACTAAAGAGCGTTGTCATGCTGAGCCTGTCGAAGCATGGCGGGCAAAGGCCTCTCCGCGCGACCCTTCGACAGGCTCAGGGTGACAGGCCTACGCACCTCTAAAAGAAAACATATCATCGGTAGGCATAAAGCAATCGCGAACTATGCATATCCAAATGAATAGTTCAAGATTGCCGCGCCACGCTGCAATGACATGCTTTTTTCAGCTTTCAGCTTTACGCCTTAAGCTTTCGACTCTTACAAAACATCGCCCCAGGTGCTTTTGTCTTTCAGCATAATTTCTCTTAGCATACCAATTTGCGGCATACCGTGGTCAAGTACGGCATCATGGAATTTTTTGAGGGAGTAATTTGCGCCCTCCTGTTTTTGGTAATCATCGCGAAGTTTCAGGATTTCCAGCTTGCCAATGGTGTAAAACAGGTAGCCCGGGTCAAAGGTACCGCGTATGGCCTCCTGGCGCGATGGTTTATCGCCCTGGTACCAGTTGTTCATGAAAAACTTGGTGGCATCATCTACATTCATGCCCTGGGTGTGGGTTTTGATGGATACGCATAACCGGCAAAGCCTCAACAAGGCATCGCCCGATTGTGCCAGCCGGTATTTGGCTGCCTTTACCGGGTCGCCGTTGTGTCCGTAGCCTTCGTCGGCCATCATTTTTTCGCAATAGTGTGCCCAGCCTTCCACGAAAGCGTAGCTGCCGAAGATCTTTTCAATTTTGGTTGCCGATGATGCATTCAGGTGCAAAAACTGGGTATAGTGGCCCGGGTAGGCTTCGTGGATGGTTACATTATCGGTGGTGTAATAGTCAAACTGTTTCAGCCAATCTTCTTTTTGCTGGGCTGTCCATTTAGGGTCAACCGGGGTTATATAATAATAGGCCTCGGTAGCGGTAGTTTCAAACGGGCCGGGCGTATCCATTGATGCGGTGCCGGTGGCTCGGGCGTATTGCGGTGTTTCCTCAACCTTCACCCGCACCTGCGACGGCATGGTAACGATGTTTTTATCTATCAAAAACTGACGGATCTGCTCCAGGTTCTTTTTGGCATCCGGGATCAGGCTTTCGGCAGTTGGGTGATCCTTTTGCAGGTCGTGGTACACATCAACCGGCTTTTTATTGGGGTTGATAATCCTGGCCGCGGCATTAAACGAATCCTGTTCTTTTTTTAACTGGGCCAGGCCAATTTCCAGCACCTTATCAGGCGAAAGCTTTATTCCCTCACTGTATAACAGCATTTTTTGGTAGCTGGCTGTACCAATGGCGTATTTGTTATTGGCTTTGGGCAATTTTACTTTTTTCAGATAAGCGGCAAAGTCATTTACTGCTGCTATGGCTGCTGCGTTAACCTTGTTGAAGGTTTTCAAGAGCGTATCGTTCTTTACATCTTTTAGGGCCACCTTCAGGTCCCCGCCCAAAAAAGCAGCCGAGCCTTCTGCTATCTGTATAGCGGTTTCTACGTACGGTTTCGCCAGGGTATCGTTCAGATTTAGTTTGGCATCGGCCATCATTTTAGGGGCCTGTTTTTCTATGGCGATGATGGATTTTACCCTATCGGCTATCGGTGCAAAATTGCGCTTTACATAAATACTTACATCAACCGCGCCGGCATAGGTCATGGGGTTTTTAGTAAAAGTACCCAGGTCTTCAAAAGTCCAGAGTTCCTGTTTAATAGCCGAGCGTAAAATGCGGTAATCGTAAAATATTTTAGGGCTAAAGGATGCCGTATCGGCTGAGTCCAATTTAGCAGCAAAATCTTTTAACCGCGCCAGTTCTTTTTCGATAGAGGCCTTACTGATATCGGTAACCTTGCCATCGTATTGGTGATACCCAAGGGCAACGCCATTGGCCGGCCGCCAGGCCAGGTAACCGTCGAGGTAGTCGTCGGCAATTTTTTGGAAAGCAGCATCGCCGGATACTGTATCACTGTTATTAGCTGCGGGTTTAGGCTTGCAACCGACGAGGATGCAAAAAGGAATAATCAGCAAGGATATTTTTTTCATGATGACTGTATTGTAAAAACCTAAGTTAATGGTTTTGAAAACAATTAACAGCCAACTTGTATTATAACTGTAAAACATACCACTATGAAAAAGAAATTCACCGGCATACTGTTGCTTGCAGCAATGGTTGCCACCTTAGCTACCAGCTGTGCTCCGCCAAGGAACATGCCGCATCCGCCAACGCCGCCAAAACCGGCAGCGCCATAATAAAAAAAGCCTTTAACTGTAAAAAGTTGAAGGCTTTTTTGCAGTGCAAACGTATATAATTGGGTTAACATAACTTAACACATTTCAGATAAAATATTTACAAATACTTAATAATCAATATTTTATACTTTAATCATGGTTAACACTAAACTGATAGCGCAATTTAGGCGCACCCAATTATTTGTGCCTGTTGTTGGCCAACACAAGTCCCTTCGGTACCTCAATCATTTTACCAGTATCAGGCAATAAAAACAAGGTGGGCTTTTAACATGGCAACCTGCTACAAAAACACAGGCAACCTGGCCGATTATAAAACCTGATGCTGAAAGCCAAAGAGTTTGCCCTGCCCGAATCGCCCTATTACCAGCAGATCATCAACGCGGTTTTTTAATAAAATGCCACCCCGGTTAATCCTTTTCAAAAACAAATCGTCATACATATGTACGTTGTTTAATTAACAGCTACCATTAAAATTAAACACCATGAAAAAGAGATTTGTTGCATTTGCACTATTAATATCAGCAGTAGTAGTATCGGTATCATCGGGTTGTGTGGTACGCGATGGATATGGAAGAGGGTATCATAACGGCCGCGGCCACGACCGCGATCATGACGACCACGGACGTGGCCACGACCATGATTACAACCAGGGTGGCTATAACCACTACTAAAAAAAAATATTGTTTTGAGTGATTGTTTGTGAGTGATTGATGACAAGGCGGTGAGTAATCACCGCTTTGTTTGTTTGATGCTTTTGGGTTTTAACGTAACTTGCTTTAAGTTTAAACCCGATATGATTACTTATTTCCCCTTGGACAACCATCACACACCTTTATTTGCTGAAATTGGCCAGGCTATCAAAAACCTCTATCCTATTGGGCTGCATGTAGATGACCCGCAATACAACGAGTATCCTGGCATAAAAAAGATTGCTGCTGTTATTGAACAGAACATGACAGATAATAAGCGTTTTAATGAACCATGGAAGGCATTTTTGAAACAATTAAAAAGCACGGCAAAAAAGAGGGTACAAAACTGTGGCTATGCCCATGAGCTTGCATTTAGTGGCGAATTAATTTTAGAACGATACCAGGATAAATCTTTTAGCAGAACAAAAAAGATAGTTTTTTCGGTCAGCCTTATATCACCATATTATACTATCTATGGGCTTGACGAAACCGGCATAAAAGATATTTTGCGCGAAAGACCAGTTGAATATCGGGCAATAAACGTGATCACAGTATCGCCTTACAAGGAATTTGAAGACAAATTCAATTTTTTAAAATCGGAAATCGAACAGTGGTTTTCAGGGTACAAATTTATTCCCGTAAGAATTTGTTTTTCTTATATAAAAGAGCTGCGAACACCTTCCAGCTATCCTAATGAGTGCACCGTTCATAATGCGCTGTTTAATAATCCTTTTGATTATTACGATAAGCCTCATTTTCGCGGTGAGATATATTATGGAAGCGAATAAAGAATATTATTGAGGTCGAGTTACCACGCACTTATTTAAAACACCACGAAAATCAAACTAAGATTTTCGATTATATAGCCCTCTTATTTACCCAAGCCCCGCAATAGCGATGGACGTGAATACCGGCCAATGTGGCTAAGGCCGGTGCAGTATGAACAAACAGCGCGGGCCGCAGGCATTGCCATTATTTAGATAAAGGGCTTTTTTCTTTATATATTATTTTAGATATAGTAGTAACGAGTAGTCAACTTGGTAATTGCCTCTGCACATCGGGGATTGCTTCGTTCCTCGTACCGACGGTAAGTTTTGAATATTTGATTAACTACATTTATTGCACGTCACAAGGATTTTTCCAGGTTTCACCTGATGGATACACAGCCACGACGATGCTACGAACAGCGGTTTCAATAAGTCGCTATAACGCCTAAATTATCAACCAATTATCCCTCAACGCCCCCTTCCATCCTCCAAACCAACCCTTTACAAAACTTTTTCTATCCAATCCCTTGAAAATCAAAAAATACTCCGTACCTTTGCAGTCCTTAAAATAAGGATAAAACTGTAAATACAAAAAGGAAAAAATGCCTACTATTCAGCAATTAGTTAGAAAAGGTAGAGTAGCTCTGGTTGACAAGAGTAAGTCGCCAGCGTTGGACAGCTGTCCACAGCGAAGAGGAGTATGCACACGCGTGTATACCACTACCCCTAAAAAACCAAACTCAGCAATGCGTAAAGTTGCCCGTGTGCGCTTAACCAATGGTAAAGAAGTAAATGCTTACATACCAGGTGAAGGTCACAACTTACAGGAGCACTCTATTGTTTTGATCCGCGGTGGTCGTGTTAAGGATTTACCAGGTGTACGTTACCACATCATCCGTGGTGCTTTGGATACATCGGGTGTTGCCGGCCGTAACCAACGTCGTAGTAAATACGGAACAAAACGTCCTAAACCAGGTCAGGTAGCTGCACCTACTAAGGGCGCACCAGCTAAGAAGAAAAAATAATTAAGGAGGATAGAAAGCAATGAGAAAGTCAAAACCAAAAAAGAGAATTATCCTTCCTGATCCAAGGTTCAATGATACCCTGGTTACAAGGTTTGTAAATAACATGATGTATGATGGTAAAAAATCTACTGCATACTCTATATTTTATAACGCAGTTGATATTGTTGAAAAGAAAACCAGCGAAAGCGGTTTAGAAACCTGGAAAAAGGCTTTAAACAATGTAATGCCTGCAGTTGAAGTTAAAAGCCGTCGTGTTGGTGGTGCTAACTTCCAGGTACCAACCGAAGTTCGTCCTGAGCGTAAAATCGCTTTAGGCATGAAATGGTTAATCAGCTATGCCCGTCGTCGTGGTGAAAAAACCATGATGGAGAAATTAGCCGGCGAGATCATATCAGCAGCTAAAGGTGAAGGTGCAGCAGTTAAAAAGAAAGAAGATACGCACAAAATGGCTGAAGCCAACAAAGCGTTCTCTCACTTTAGATTCTAATTAGTGAATTATTGAATTAGTGAATTATTGATTAGATAACATTATGCTAATCAGTAATTCATTATTTCGCCAATCACTTTCTAAAAATATAAGTGAATGACTTAATTAGTGAAATTCAATTAAATCACTAATTCAATAAATCAATAACTCAATAATTACCATGTCAAGAGATCTAAGATTTACAAGAAATATAGGTATTGCCGCTCACATTGATGCCGGTAAAACTACCACAACCGAGCGTATACTTTACTATGCTGGTGTAAGCCACAAAATTGGTGAAGTACACGAAGGTGCAGCTACCATGGACTGGATGGCACAAGAGCAGGAACGTGGTATTACCATTACATCTGCTGCTACCACAGTTAACTGGAACTACAGAGGTCAAAAATACCATATCAACATTATTGATACACCGGGCCACGTGGATTTTACCGTTGAGGTAAACCGCTCGCTACGTGTATTAGATGGTTTGGTATTCCTTTTTAGCGCGGTTGATGGTGTTGAGCCACAATCAGAAACCAACTGGAGACTTGCAAATAACTATAACGTTGCCCGTATAGGCTTCGTAAATAAAATGGACCGTAGCGGTGCCGACTTTTTAAATGTTGTAAAACAGGTAAAAAGCATGTTGGGCAGCAACGCAGTGCCTTTGCAATTGCCAATTGGTTCTGAAGAGAAATTCCAGGGTGTGGTTGATTTAATTAACTGGAGAGGTATTGTTTGGAATGAGCATGATAAAGGTATGACCTTTACTGAAGTGCCTATCCCAGAGGATATGATCGAGGAAGCTACAGAGTGGAGAGAGAAATTGCTTGAATCAGTAGCTGAGTATGACGAAAGCCTGATGGAGAAATTCTTCGATGCTCCTGAAACAATTACTGAGCGCGAAGTACTTGATGCATTGCGTAAAGCAGTTTTAGATGCTAAAATTGTTCCTATGGTTTGTGGTTCATCTTTCAAAAACAAAGGTGTACAAACTATGCTTGATTACGTGATGGAATTATTGCCTTCGCCAATGGACGTTGAAGGTATTGTAGGCCACCACCCTGATACAAACGAAGAAATTTTACGTAAACCATCTGAAAAAGAGCCATTTGCAGCATTGGCGTTTAAAATTGCAACCGATCCTTTCGTAGGTAGGTTGTGCTTTATCCGCGTATACTCGGGTAACCTTGAGGCTGGTTCATATGTGCACAACATGCGTTCAGATAACAAAGAGCGTATATCACGTATCTTCCAGATGCATGCTAACAAGCAAAACCCTATCCCTAACGTGGGTGCAGGTGATATTGCTGCGGTAGTAGGCTTTAAAGATATTAAAACAGGTGATACCCTTTGCGATGAGAAATTCCCGATCATCCTTGAATCGATGAATTTCCCTGACCCGGTTATCGGTTTAGCTATTGAGCCTAAAACTCAGGCTGATGTTGATAAATTAGGTATTGCTTTAGGTAAATTATCTGAAGAAGATCCAACCTTCCACGTAAAATCTGACGAAGAAACCGGTCAAACCGTTATTAGCGGTATGGGCGAGCTTCACTTAGATATCATCATGGACCGTTTGAAACGTGAGTTTAAAGTAGAGGTTAACCAGGGCGCGCCACAAGTTGCTTACAAAGAAGCAATTACAGGTACTGTTCAGCACCGCGAAACTTACAAGAAACAAACCGGTGGTCGTGGTAAATTTGCCGATATCCAGGTTATACTTTCACCAAATGACGAAGGTAAAGAAGGTTTACAGTTTGTGAACGAAATTAGCGGTGGTTCAATCCCCCGTGAGTTTATCCCATCTGTTGAAAAAGGCTTTGCAGCTTCAATGGCAAACGGTGTATTAGCCGGCTTCCCTTTAACCAGCTTAAAAGTACGTTTAATCGATGGTTCGTTCCACGCGGTCGATTCAGATGCGCTATCTTTCGAGTTAGCAGCTAAGATGGCTTACCGTGAGGCATTGCCAAGGTGTAAACCAGTATTGCTTGAGCCAATCATGAAAATCGAGATCCTTACCCCTGAAGAAAACATGGGTGATGTAATCGGTGATATGAACCGTCGTCGTGGCCAGCTGTTAGGTATGGATTCACGTGCAGGTGCACAGGTAATTAAAGCTACTGTACCACTTTCAGAAATGTTTGGCTATGTAACCCAGTTACGTACCATCACATCTGGCCGTGCTACTTCAACCATGGAGTTTGATCACTATGCTGAAGCACCACGTAACGTACAGGAAGAAGTAGTTGCCAAAGTAAAAGGCAAAAAAGCTGCTGCAAACGCATAATTAAGTTGAATGGTTGATTGAGTGAGTGGTTGATTAAGTTTTAAAACCTAATCAACTTAATCTAACTCAATCAACCTAATCAACAAATAAATAAACAATCAATTACCCTAATAAATAGCTCTTAGGGTGGTTAAAATCAAATTAACATGAGCCAAAGAATCAGGATCAAATTAAAATCTTACGATTACAACCTGGTAGATAAATCTGCCGAGAAAATCGTAAAAACAGTAAAGCCAACAGGCGCTGTTGTTAGCGGACCACTTCCGTTACCAACCGAAAAGAAAATTTTCACCGTTTTACGTTCACCACACGTAAACAAAAAGGCACGTGAGCAATTTCAATTATGCTCATACAAGCGCTTATTAGACATTTACAGCTCGAACTCGAAAACTGTTGATGCCCTGATGAAGCTTGAGTTGCCAAGCGGCGTTGAAGTTGAAATCAAAGTTTGATAGATGCCCGGCCCACTGAAAGGTGTGGGACAACATAAAAAAACACCATCCGGTTTCGGGTGGTGTTTTTTTGTTATATAGTTTTTTGGGAAGGTTCGCTACCCTTCCACATCCGTTATTGCGAGACACGAAGCAATCCCTAACTGTACACGTCGAATCTGCAAAACTGCTCTGAAAGTCGGGGGATGCTTGGTATCTACCCATTACATATTCAATTTCCCTGTCATCCTGAGGAACGAATGATTTATTCTACGGCCATGAATTGCCGCCCTGTAAAGTTTGCGAATAGATGCTTCGTTCCTCAGCATGACAGTTTCTTATTGTCTGTCATTTTCCCTTCGGAGCGCCAGAATTTACCCACTCAGYCAATGACGCGAGGGTATTGACGATCAAAAAATCTTACTACTTGATACTAATTACTTACTACTAAAAGGGCGATGCCTGCGGCCCGGGCTCTATGCTCATACTGCACAGGCCTTAGCCACATTGGCCGGTATCCGCGCCGATCCCTATCGCGAAATTTTGTCTGAACCGGAATTTTCAGAATTAAAGAATTAACAGGATTTTATACTCTTAATTCTTGGCTCTAATCTCTTGACTCTGCTCAGCCCGGCAGCTGGCTCATGTCCATGTACGCAAACTCCCATAGGTGGCCGTCAAGGTCCTGGAAACCCCAGCCGTACATCCAGCCATGGTCTTGCTTGTCGTTTGGTGTGGTAGCACCCGAAGCAACGGCTTTGGCTATCATTTCGTCAACAGCTTCGCGGCTATCTAAGGAGATGCAGTTGATAGTTTCAGTTACTTTAGTTGCATCAGCAATTTCCTTTTTGGTAAAAGTTTTAAAAAAGGGCTCGGTTACCAGCATAAAGAAAATAGTATCGCTTATCACTAACGAGCCGGCTACTTCGTTGGTAAATTGTGGATTGAAAGAATAGCCCAGGCTGGTAAAAAATTCGATGGATTTGTTAAGGTCTTTAACCGGTAGGTTTACAAAAATTTGAGTTGCCATGATAGTTTGTTTGTTATTGTTATGATACAAATGTAGCACCCCAATGTTAAAACAATGCGGTGCAGATACGACAATTAAAGGGTGTTTATTCCCCGCCTGTATGAAGTTGTTTTTTTACCCTGGCCGGCAGTTTATCAGCTATAAGCCGGTACGATTGTTTGATATAAAACTCCCAGGCGCTTTCACTGAGGCAATTGATATCAGCTATATGCACCCATTTATAGCGCCCAATGTAAGCTTGTGGCGAAAAGCATTCCTTTTGCAGGGTTTCTTCAAAGTCCTCATCCGGCACTTTAACCGATGCTGTTACCGGCACCGAATCGGGACCGGTAAACAGGAAGGTTTTACCGCCAACGTTAAAACACAGGTGATGATCCAGTTTGATATCCTCGGTAACACCGGGCAATTGATGGCAAATAGATTGAATGGTTTCTATGTTCATGCTGCGATGTTAATCTGTATCATAATTATATTTTATAAACCTCTGCTTGTCAAACGCGGCTTTATGATACACGTCTTGGGTGTATTTTTTGTCTTCCTGAACATCGTCATAAGACACCCCGGCATCACGATGCAGTACAAAATCTTTTTTTACCAAATCATATTTAAACGTCGTGATCCGGTTCCAGCGGTAGCGGCTGCCGCCATAATACTCCAGCGAAAAATATCGCCCTTTAATGGTTATACCTTCAAAGGGATCGCCAAACATGCCGCCGCAGCCTTTACAAAGCACCGCACTATCGTTACGGGCATAAAGCGACAAGCCGCCACCTTTTTTACCAAAAAGTATCAACAGCGGCCTTGCTGTTTGGGCGCTGTCTGTTTCGTGGTTATATTTTAAAGCTAATACAACATCAGGGTAGGTATCCTGGTTAAAGTCGCCGGTTTCATAGGCCAGTACCGAGTAGTCTTTCGCTATAAATGGCCTCAACTTAGCAGCGACAATCTTTTTTGATTGAGCGAAAGTTGAATTACCTATTATCAATAACACGGATAATATAAGTAGCTTTTTCATCTTACTTTTTATACAATTCAATTTTCCGGCCATCGGGGTCAATAACAACGCTCATAAAGCCAAATGCTGTTGATACCGGCTGTGATACAAATACAGTGTTATTCTCCTTTAACAGTTCAATGGTTGTATCAAAATTATCAATCTCAAAACCTAAGCGCAAGCTTTTATCGGCCTCGGTTTGGCTTTTTGTAAGCGGATAAATTTCAATAACGGTTTCACCAACGGTAGCTAAATAATGATAAGGAGCATCGCCGTGCTTATGATAATCGAAAGCAAAACCTAACAACTCATAAAACGTGGCGAGCTTTTGCATATCGCCTGTTCTGATTACCAATAGTTTTATTTTCATGATGAATTACTCCCTCCGCCCTTGTAGTAAGCAATTACGCTCGTCGTGAATTTATAAATCGACCCATATTTTTACATTTGCCGGCGGCCGCCGGCTCTTTTTATGCTCCATATATGCCTTTATTTCCGCGGCGTCTTCGGCATCGGGTTGCAGCCTTAAATACACCTGGTAACTGGCAAACATCTGGTCGGTCTCGGCATATGTTAATCCTTCTGTTTTTAGCAGGTTGGCGTAGCATTTACCTATATACCAGTTGGCCGAGTAATACTGCCCACTCAGCTTATCAATCAAGGGTAAGGCCTTTAAAAATTCATTAACCGATTTTCTGTCCTGCGCATTTTCAAAATAACCTATTCCGCTGTACCAACGGGCTGCTACATTATTTGAATCTGCTTTTAAAACCTGTTGAAGCACGATTTCTGCTGCTTTGTACTTTTTTTGCTGAATCAGGGTAAGCCCCAGCTGGCATTGATAAATAAGGTTTGCCGGTTCGGCCTTGATACCATCCCTAAACACGCCTTCGGCCTTTCTTAACTGGCCCTTATCTAAAAAGGTATTGCCTTTTTCCAGGTAATCTTCCTGCGCTAAACATCTTATGGTAGCAGTGATTAAAATCAACGTCAAAAAGGTATATTTTGCAAGGCTTTTCATCTGATAAAATTTGGTTTAACGGGGATATTTTTTTTGAGCTATTATGATGTAGTGAAGCCCCCTCACTCTTTTTGTAGTTCTTTACCGCCTCATCGAGATATTTTGGTGTACCCATTTTGCCTCATCTTCGGGCGTCACTTTGTCTGCAGAACTATTTGTTCTGCTGAATGTGGCCTGTGCAAAATGATAAGGCTCACTATCGTCAAAAAACGGACCGACAACACCCAGCATCCATCCATTTTTTGCGGCCCAGTGRGGGACATCAACCCGATATTTAAACACCTCATAGTGTACAAAATTGCTGTTTCCGTCAAAATCAATTGTAACCCGTTTTATATGTTCAATTTCGTCGGGGCAGGCATCAAGTTCTGTCGGAAACTCGAGCCAGACTGCCAGGGCGCTTTCTGCACCCTTTAAAAGCGTAAAATATTCTGCGGGGAAAAGCGCGACCTTATCATATTTTTTTAAAAGATGATAAGCATCATGCCTTGAGAGGATGTTTTGTGCAAATGGCAAAATATCATCTGTTGATATCTCGGTTTCGCTGTTCAACTGATCAAAAAGTGGCTGGATTCTGTTAAACCGGAGGCTTTCGAGTTTTTTTCGTTGAGCCCTTACTTTTAAAAATCGGTATGCAACAAAACCGATAAGGGCAAAAACAACAGCTGCGATGATGATAAATAGCATTTCCATTTTAGTATGAATATAAATTTAAAAAATGAATAATTTATATCGGGAAAGCATATCTTTCTACCTAAAAACCGCGCGGCCTTAAACTCCAAAATGCCCGCGGTTTACAATGATGTTAACAGACATTAATTACCGTAGATTACAAACTAAACAACACACAAATATGACTACACAAAATTTAAAGGATGGAGACGACTGCAAAGTTATCGGCGGCACCCATGCCGGAAAATGCGGCAAAGTACGTGATATAAACACAAGCAAAACCGGGCACATTACCATTACCGTTGTACAAGAAAACGGCGACCGGTTTAAAACATTAGGAAAGAATGTAGTTGTGGTATCTAAAGAAAATCCCTGAAATATAGCCCCAATTCTACCCCATCAACATTTTGACACTCCCCTCACCCATCGTCAGTCACAAAATGCCTATCTTTGCCCCTATTAATTGACGACCCATTATGCTTAAAGGATTTTTTAATGTCCCGGCTCCTGTAAACGAGCCGGTTTTAAACTATGGACCCAGAAGTTTAGAGCGTGTAGCCCTCAAAGCCGCTTTAGACGAGGCCCGCGCACAACAGTTAGATATACCTATGTACATTGGCGCACAGGAAGTACGCACCGGCACCAAGCTGGAAATTCGTCCGCCGCATGATCATAAACACCTGTTAGCTACATTTAGCGAAGGTGATGCCAGCCATGTAACCGCTGCCATTGATGCAGCCCTTGCCGCCAAAGCCGACTGGGAAAACCTACCCTGGGAGCAACGTGCCGCCATATTTTTAAAAGCTGCAGATTTAATTGCCGGCCCGTACCGCGCTACCATCAACGCGGCTACCATGCTTGGTCAATCAAAAAACGCTTACCAGGCCGAGATCGATTCGGCTTGCGAACTGATAGATTTTCTGCGTTTTAACGTAGAATACATGACCGAAATTTACAAGCAACAGCCACCTGTATCGGGCAAAGGCGTTTGGAACCGCTTAGAGCAACGCCCGCTGGAAGGCTTTGTGTTTGCATTAACCCCGTTCAACTTTACAGCAATTGCCGGTAATTTACCTGCATCGGCTGCTATGATGGGTAACGTTGTAGTTTGGAAACCTGCTTACCCGCAGATTTACGCTGCCAATGTGATCATGAAAATATTCAAAGAAGCCGGTGTACCCGCTGGCGTTATCAACCTGATTTATGTTGATGGCCCGGTTGCAGGCGAAGTGATTTTTAACCATCCCGATTTTGCAGGAATCCACTTCACCGGATCAACCAAGGTTTTCCAGAACATCTGGCAAACTATTGGTACCAACATCCACAAATACAAAACCTACCCGCGCATTGTAGGCGAAACCGGTGGTAAAGATTTTGTACTTGCCCACCCAAGCGCCAATGCCGACGTGGTGAGCACAGCCCTTGTTCGTGGTGCTTTTGAATACCAGGGACAAAAATGCTCTGCAGCTTCAAGAGCTTACGTCCCAGCTTCGTTATGGCCAGCGGTAAAAGCAAACATGCAGCGCGATATCACCTCATTTAAAATGGGCCCGGTTGAGGACTTTGAAAACTTTATCAATGCCGTTATTACCGAAGTATCTTTTGATAAACTGGCCAAATACATTGATGCTGCTAAAACAGACGAAGGTGTTGAAATTGTTGCCGGTGGCAGCTACGATAAAACCAAAGGCTGGTTTGTGGAGCCAACTGTATTAAAAGTTGATGACCCTTACTACGTAACCATGTGCGAAGAGCTGTTTGGCCCCGTATTAACCATTTACGTATACGAGGACGATCAATTTGATGAGGTACTTAACATTGTAGATAAAACATCCATCTACGCGCTTACAGGCTCTATTATCTCGCAAGACCGTTATGCCATTGCCAAAGCAACCCAGCACTTACGCAACGCCGCAGGTAACTTTTACATTAATGATAAACCTACAGGTGCCGTTGTTGGCCAGCAGCCATTTGGCGGCGCCAGGGGATCGGGCACTAATGATAAAGCAGGCTCCATGATTAACCTGTTGCGCTGGGTTTCTCCTCGCACTATCAAAGAAACCTTCGATCCGCCGAAAGATTACAGGTATCCGTTTTTGGCTAAGGAATTGTAGAAGAAGCCCCACCCAAACCCTCCCCTGAAGGGAGAGGGCTTAAAAAAAACAAGAGGTTGTATCTTTCGATGCAGCTTCTTTTTGTATTATGTTTTATGTTTGAATATTGCCGTAGAAAGGCGCTTACTGCAACTTCTTCAAAATATTTATCCCGACCATATCTACTGTTTCACCGCAGTTTGATAGCACCACTACAGCAAGATTCTTCTCGCGGTTAAAAGCTAAAAACGAACTGCTGCCAAACGTACCACCGTTATGAAAAATGTACTCTATACCGTTAACGGTGATAATATGCCAGGCCAGGCCCAGTTTAGCGTCCTTTTTAAAAGTTAACTGATGGGTTAACTCCATAGCCCTGCCCAATTTATCGTCGGGCGGATCCATATTGGCTTTAACATAGGTCAGCAAGTCGTTAACCGACGAATGTAAAGCTCCACAGGGTGCCAAAGCGTCAAATTCCCATAAAGGCGTTACATTACCCTCGCCGTTATAAACAATAGCTTCACGGGCCTGCAACGCAGCTGTTAAATACTGTGCTGTACTCTCCATTTTTAATGGTTTGCAAATCACATCGGCCACCAGCTGATTGTAAGTTTTACCGCTTACCTGCGCAAGTATGGTTCCTAACAAGCCCACTGCCAAATTGGAATACGCATACTGTTCGCCCGGCACACTGTTTAGCTTACAGGTTTTTAGATAAGCGAACAGGAACTTTTTATTGTATAGCTTATAGGGATTAAGAGGATCAGTGTTGGCTGGCAAATTATCGGGCATCCGTTCCAGGCCAGAAGTGTGGTTGCTTAAAGTAAGCAGTGTAATACCCTTTAAATTGGGATTGGCCGCCACAGAATCGGGCAGGTATTTGGTGATGGGGTCGCTCAGTTTTAACTTGCCTTCATTTACATAGTAGGCCAAAATAACCGATGTAAAAGTTTTGGTGATAGAACCAATCTCGAAGATGGTGTTGGCGTCGGGCAGGTTACTTTTGCCTTTGGCTGTTTCGCCATACCCGTAAGTGCTAATGTTATTATCTTTTAAAACACCAATACTGAGGCCGGCGGTATTAGCCTGCTCAATGTAAGGGGAAACAGACTCTGCTACCGCGTTATCTATAATGGTAAGCATTTTGTTCGACGTTGCAGCCCGTTCTATCCTGTGGGCTGTAGCCTCTTTAAATGGCTGAAAAAGCAAAATATCAATCTTGTTAGCCTGGTCAAGGCCTATCAGCAATTGTAACGTAACGCTGTTGAAGATCACTTTATAGGTAGCTACCTTATTATTTACAAAACTGACCAACGATGATCCCCTGATCTCGCCCAGCGGAAAAAGCTGTTTCTCGCTCACATTCCCAAAAGCCGTGCGGCTTAGCTGCGCTTTGAAGCTATCGCCAGCAAGGGCATATATGGAATCGGCCTGTTTGGCATTAAAGTAGTGCTTTACCAAAGCGAATACCGAATCGGTTTTGCGTTGCTGGATGCTTTGGGCAGATGCGGTAGACGAAATCATCGAAAATACGATGAATATAATTAAACAATGAAGCGATTTGGATTTCATCTGCGAATTTTTAGTCGGGTTCCTGGAGTGTCTTTAATGAGGACTCATGATTTAACGGATCTGTTAACCTGTTAAACCTGCGCTCTTTTTTTGGCCAAGCTATCCTGTATATGATAACGGAAATAACAGTAGCCAAAATATAAGTAAAACCAATAAATTGGAACATGATTGCAGGGCTTTCCTCCACCCATCCCACAAAGTTGAACACCAGCAGAAATGCCAGCAAGCTTAATATCAGGAACAATATCGATCCGCAAATTGCAGCTCCGTCTTTGAGACAATAACCCCAAGGACCTTTTTTACGGGTTTCCTGCCACTTCTTTACAAATTTTATATTGTCGACATCATCGAGTGTGAGGCATTTTCCCTTAAGATCAAAAGCCCGACGTTTTCGGTGCCGTATCCCAGCTATAATCCAGAGTACAAAAACGGCACTGAAAATGACATTTTCCTGCAACCTTGTATACCTGATGAACATGCTGGCCAAAAAAGCGACGTTAACAAAAGCCATTATCAATTCAAAAGCACTATTTTTTACAAATACAATAGCTTTTTTCATGACATTTTTATGGCGTTTGTCCGGCCAGCAAATACAGCACGGCCATCCTCACGGCCACACCATTCTCTACCTGGTCTAATATAATAGATTGTTTGCTATCGGCTACATCACTTGTAATTTCCACCCCGCGATTGATCGGGCCAGGGTGCATTACCGTGATCTCTTTATCTAACGAATCAAGTATCGTTTTATTGAGTCCGAAAAGCATGGTATATTCCCTTAAAGATGGAAAATATTTAATATCCTGGCGCTCCAGCTGAATGCGCAGCATGTTGGCTACATCGCACCAGTTAAGGGCTTTGATCAGGTTATGCTCCACTTTAACACCTAATGAGCCAATATATTTAGGGATCAGCGTTGTGGGCCCGCACACCATAACCTCGGCACCCAATTGCTTAAGGCAAAGGATGTTTGATAGGGCAACCCTTGAGTGCAAAATATCGCCCACAATTACCACCTTTTTGCCGGCTACGTCGCCATATTTTTCGCGGATAGAAAATGCATCCAGCAACGCCTGCGTAGGGTGCTCATGTGCGCCATCGCCTGCGTTTACTATCTGGGCTTTTACGTGTTTAGACAAGAAGATGCCTGCACCTGCATAAGGATGCCGCATTACCACCATATCCACCTTCATGGCCAGGATGTTATTCACGGTATCAATTAGCGTTTCGCCCTTACTTACCGACGAAGATGATGCCGCGAAGTTCACCACATCTGCCGAAAGGCGCTTCTCTGCCAGTTCAAACGACAAACGGGTACGAGTGGAGTTTTCAAAAAATATATTGGCAATGGTTACATCGCGTAAAGAAGGCACTTTCTTTATCGGTCGGTTTAAAACGGATTTAAAGGTATCGGCGGTTTCAAATATCAACTCAATATCTGCCCGGTTTAAATCTTTTATGCCTAATAAGTGCCTTGTGCTTAGTCCTGCCATGATTTTTGATTTCGGATTTCGGATGTTCGATTTCGGATTTTTTTATTTTTGATTGTCCGATTTCTCATTCTCTGATTTCAGAATTTATTTTTTGATTTCTAATTTATTAATCCGCTGTTTCTCTTTTGCAGTTTTACCAATTGCGGTAAATATTGCTGTGAGTTCATTAGCTTCTTTCTTTAATGCTGTTATACTGTTTGGATCTATAAGCGCTGATTCTTCCATTAATTCTAACCAGTAGATAGACTCGTCTGCCTCTTCTTCAACTATAACTATCTTATTTATAAAATCAGCTGTTGATTTCCCTCTGCATGCCGACCTGTAATTTGCCCCAACAGATGTAGCGCATCTTATCAGTTGGTTTGATAAAATATCCAACGAACGATTTCGGGGAAGTCCTTCTATAAACTTGATAACATCGATAGAAAATTTACTTGTCCTTCGTTTTAGTTCTATTTTATCCATGCATACAAATCAAAAATCTCTGCTCCCTTAAATCCGAAATCGAACATCCTAAATCCGAAATACCTATTGTGCTTCCGATACCAGCACAATCTTATCCTCGCCATCGGTATCTTTCCAGCTTACCACCACCTTTTGACTCGCAATAGAATCTACTTCAATTCCTACGTAATCTGCCGCTACCGGTATATGTCTTGAATATCGCCTGTCAACCAATGCCAGCAGTTCTACCTTCTCGGGCCTACCAAATGCTTGCATGGCGTCCATGGCTGCACGGATGGTACGGCCTGTCCACAGTACATCGTCCATCATGATCACTTTTTTGCCTTCGATAATAAAATCAATTTTAGTTTGATTGGGCACCAATGGCGATCCCTGGCGGCGGAAATCGTCGCGGTAAAAGGTGATATCCAGGTCGCCCTGCATAATTTTACTTTCGGGGAGGATCTTGCGGAGCTCTTCGGCAACCCGGCGGGCCAGATAAATGCCCCTTGGCTGAATACCAATCAATACAGAGCCCGAAAAATCGTTATGATTTTCAATTAACTGGCGGCACAAACGTTGTATGGTGATCTGAAATTTCTGTCCGTCGAGCAGCGTTAGATTTTGCATCGTATGGGTGGATTTGGGCAAAAATAGTAAATAGTTTTGAGTTTTGAGTGATGTGTTTTGGAAGTGGATGTTGCTGCAATAGATTGGCCATTGCTTTGTTTCTACTCATGACAAAGCCTATCACGTCATTTTTTAATTCAGATGTCGCGGATAGTAGTATCCTTTGTTTTATTGCTTTGCCAATTGCTTCAAGGCCTCCATTGCCCGTTCTGCATCCTTTTTAGCTACAAAAATATGGTCGTGATAATAGGCGGCAACTACGTTACAGCTAATTCCTTCTTTGGCCAAAGCGGCAGAGAAAGCGGCGGTAAGGCCGGTGGCTTCTAAGGAAGAATGGATAGTTAACGTAATCCAGGCGGCAATGTATTCGTATTTTAAACCCAGTTGGTCGGCAATTTCCTTTTTAAGGATAACTGTAACGGCTTCCTCTTCTTTAAAAATACCCAAAACGTTTTTGATATCAATAGTATCAATATCGGTAACAGTACAATAAACATAATCCCCCTCATTCAATAAGGGAGTCATATTTCTCAATAGGTTGTCGAGGTTGGTTTCTCCGGCCATGGTTTAAACTACTTTTGTTCAATTTTAAGATATTTAACCGGGATATTGGTAGTTAGCCAAACGTTCTCGCTTGTTTGATAAAACACCCACCCGTCGGCCGATAAGGCTGCAGCATCAATTTCTATAAGCAAGGGCTTGCCGTGCCTTTTTCCAACCGACACCGCTACTTCCCTATCTGTTGATAAATGTACAAACTGTCGCTGCATAGCAAGCAAGCCATTTTCGCTGATAGCGTCAAACTTATTTGACGATGTACCATGATAAAGCAAAGCAGGCGGCTTAACAGCCTTTTCATCCAAAATCACTTCGATGGAATGGCCGTGCGTAGCCCTTATCTTACTGCCATCGTCACTAAATTCCCACCTCACTTTATCAAATGATTTGCTTAGTTCCACAATTTCGGCATGGGTAAAAACGTGGCCCTTTGTGGCGAGTGCTTTAATCAGCTCATCAACCGACGCCCAGCCAAAATCGTCTATGCTGAGGTTGCCATCTTCAGGGTGATGCCTGAGCCAGTAGCTAATGAGCTTACTGGTTTGTTTTGTATCCTTCATTGGTATTTAAGGTTATAAAAAAAGCCCTTCCGAATAATCGGAAGGGCTTAAGAATTGCTTAGTTTAAAAGCTTATGCTTCTTCGCCTTCAGATTCTTTTTTAGCAGCAGGGGCTGGCGCAGCTTTACGGGCTTTGCTTTCAGCACCTTCCATTTGCTCTTTTAACTGAGCTAATACGCTAAGGTCGCCTAAAGTTGATTTTTCAACTGATTCTTTCACTTTTTTAACCGCGTTGCTTGCAGATTTTGCTTCTTTTTTGCGGTTTTCAAATTCCTGAACACGAGCGTCAGCGCGAGCTTCTTCCCATATACGTGAGTGTGAAATTACGATACGTTTGTTTTCTTTGTTAAATTCAATGATTTTGAATTCAGCAGCTTCTTCAGCTTTAACGCTTTTGCCATCTTCTTTAACCAGGTGTTTGGTTGGCGCAAAGCCTTCAACACCGTAAGGTAAAGCTACGATAGCACCTTTGTCGGTTACTTTTAACACGGTACCTTCATGTATTGAATCAATAGTGAAGATGGTTTCAAAAGTATCCCAGGGGTTTTCTTCAAGCTGTTTGTGGCCTAAGCTTAATTTACGGTTATCGATATCAAGCTCTAAAACAACCACGTTTAATTTTTCACCAACTTTAGTGAATTCATTAGGGTGGTTAACTTTTTTAGACCATGATAAGTCGCTGATGTGGATTAAGCCGTCAATTCCGTCTTCCAGTTCAACAAACACACCAAAGTTGGTCATGTTTTTAACTGTAGCAACGTGAGTTGTGCCGATAGCGTATTTCTCGCCAGCGTTTTGCCATGGATCAGGAGTTAATTGTTTAACACCTAAGCTCATCTTGCGTTCGTCGCGGTCAAGTGTTAACACTTGTGCTTCAATCTCGTCACCAACTTTCAGGAATTCCTGAGGGTTACGCAGATTTTGTGACCATGACATTTCTGATACGTGGATTAAACCTTCAACACCAGGGATGATTTCAAGGAATGCACCGTAATCAGCAACAGTAACAATACGTCCTTTTACTTTCGAGCCTACAACGATATTCTCGTCAAGCGACTGCCAAGGGTGTGGAGTTAATTGTTTCAAGCCCAGAGCAATACGTTTTTTCTCGTCATCAAAATCAAGCACAACAACGTTGATTTTTTGATCCAATGCAAGAATTTCGCGCGGATGCTCAATACGGCCCCATGAAATATCAGTAATGTGTAATAAACCATCAACACCACCAAGGTCAATAAATACACCAAAGTCTGTAATGTTTTTAACAGTACCTTCCAATACCTGACCTTTTTCAAGGCGGGCAACGATTTCTGTTTTTTGGTTTTCCAAATCGTCTTCAATCAGCACTTTGTGCGATACCACTACGTTTTTAAACTCGTGGTTGATTTTAACAACTTTGA
Source organism: Mucilaginibacter sp. P4_C11 (assembly GCF_056402115.1). Lineage (NCBI taxonomy): Bacteria > Pseudomonadati > Bacteroidota > Sphingobacteriia > Sphingobacteriales > Sphingobacteriaceae > Mucilaginibacter > Mucilaginibacter sp. P4_C11. Next base: position 78,414 of record NZ_JBFUIA010000015.1, read on the forward strand.
ATTCCATTGTTTTACCAACGTACACATCGTAATCCCTGATAGGTTTGATATCGATTTGTGAACCTGGTAAGAAGGCTTCAACGCCCATGATATCAACAATTAAACCACCTTTAGTTCTGCTCTTCACAAAACCAGTGATGATCTCATCATTATCAAGTGCTGAATTAATGCGCTCCCATGATTTTTGAGTTTTTGCACGTTTACGTGAAAGTACTAACTGACCGTTAGCATCTTCTTGTGACTCTACAAATACGTCAACTGAATCACCGATCTTAAGATCAGGTGTATCACGGAATTCTGAAACTGAAACTAAACCGTCTGATTTAAATCCTACGTTCAGAACTACATCTTTGTTGTTAACGTTAACAACAATACCGGTGATGATTTCGCCTTTGGTGATAGAGCTGAAAGTTCCATCATACAATTTCTCAAATTTTTCACGGTCGCTATCGCTGTAGTTACCAAATTTTTTGTCGTCTGCATCCCAGTCGAAATCTTCGCTTGGTGTAGCTGCAATTTTAGATTTGATCTCTTCGATCGAGATTGAATCAGCTTCTGATTCAATAGTTTCTTTTTCGCCAGATGCGGTAACTGTACCCAGTTCAGCTTCTTTCGCTTTTAATTCTTTTTCTGCTTCTTGTTTTTTTGCCATTAAATAATTTATCTCCTTTTCCCAATTTGTTAATTGGGACTGCAAAGGTAAGGACATAATTTTATTAAAAAAAGAATTATTTAATGTTAATTGCTGATATTTAAGCCTTTTTGAGCCGATGGATTCATTTTTTGAGCAGGCGATTAAAGCAACGGCATCTTTTTTATTGAAAACGCGTTACATCAACCTGTTAGATGCGTTATAATTTGGCCTCTATCTCGGCAAAGATTGTCATAAAGTTACCTTCCAGGTAATCGCGGTATATACCTAACACGTCATTCATCGCCTCTTCCTGCTGCGGCGTAAAAGGATCTTTCCATACCCGCATACAAATACGCTTAAGCGCATAGGCTATCTGGTGGGTTTCGGCATAGGTATGCAGGTATTTGCTCGCTTTAAATTTTTCGTAAAATTTAAAAAACACTTCAGTGTTTTTCAGACCGGAAAAGGTCAGGAACTCGTTTATAGTTTCTGTTTTACAGCCGGATAGATGATCGTAAAACTCATCAACCTTTACTTTGCCCGTGGTTAATAGCAAATTATCAATAATAAGCTCCAATGCTATGTGGCCCAAAAAGAAAGGCTTTACCGGCGAGTCTTCGATAGCAGGGCGCAGGAGTTTTTTTAACTCGTGCGAGTGGGTTGCAAAAAAGTCAGAAGAGTGAAAATACCTGTCGACAGCCAGGTGCTTATTCCAGCCTACTATAATAGAATTAACATCGCTATCAGGGTGTTGCAGTTTTTCGGGGTGCAGGATAATGTGTTTATCAGCATTCTTCAACAGGTCGGGCAGTACCGTTCCCAATACGTGGTAACAGTTGCTGGTATCCCTGTCGAAATAATAATGCGATAAAAAATTCATAAGCATTGAGTTGCAAAATACCCCGTTTTGCTCAAGATACAAAGAATAAGTAATTATTTGAAATAGATTTTACGTGTAGTTAACGGTTGACAAAAAGTTTCCTAAAGTTACATTTTGGTAACTTTGTGCTTTAGCTTTATATCTTTGCAACCTTTGAAACAACACTTAATATGAATTTTGTTGAAGAACTAACCTGGCGCGGCATGCTGCATACCATTATGCCAGGCACCGAAGAAATGCTTAATAAAGGTATGGCTTCGGGATATATAGGATTTGACCCAACTGCAGATTCGCTGCACGTAGGCCACCTTACACAGATCATGACCCTGATCCACTTTCAGCGCGCGGGCCATAAACCATTCGCGCTGGTTGGCGGTGCTACCGGCATGGTGGGCGACCCTTCGGGCAAATCGCAGGAACGCAATTTATTATCTGAAGATGTTTTGCAACATAACCTGGAGGCTGTAAAGGCGCAACTTACCCGTTTTCTGGATTTTGACAGCGGCATGAACAGTGCCGAAATGGTGAACAATTACGATTGGTTTAAGAATTTTACTTTCCTCGATTTTATCCGCGATGTTGGAAAGCACATCACCGTAAACTACATGATGGCCAAAGATTCGGTTAAGAAACGCCTGGAAGGTGATACCGGGATGTCATTCACCGAGTTTACTTATCAGTTGGTGCAGGGATATGATTTTTATTACCTATGGAAACACCATAATTGCACCATACAAATGGGTGGCAGCGACCAATGGGGCAATATTGTTACCGGCACCGAGCTGATTCGCAGGAAAGATGCAGGCGAAGCTTTTGCACTTACTACCCAATTAATAAAAAAAGCAGATGGGACCAAATTTGGCAAAACCGAAAGCGGCGCCGTTTGGCTTGATCCGGAACGTACATCGCCTTACCAGTTTTACCAGTTTTGGTTAAACACTACCGATGTTGACGCGAAGGCCTACATCAGGATATTTACCTTGTATGATCGCGAAGTGATTGAAGCCTGGGAAACCGAGCATGATGCAGCACCACATACCAGAGTGTTACAAAAAGCATTGGCAAAAGATATTACCATTCGCGTGCATGGCGAAGCCGAGTATGAAAAAGCGATTAAATCATCAGAGTTTTTATTTGGGAATGTTGGCATAGAGTTTTTAAGCGAACTAAACGATGCCGAGGTATTGGCTTTATTTGCTGGTGTACCCAACTTTGCAATTTCGTTAACTGAATTACACGAGGGAATCAGCATTACCGATTTGTTAGCTGTTAAAACCACCATCTTCCCATCAAAGGGCGAAGCAAAGAAAACGATTGTTGGTGGTGGCGCATCAATAAACAAGGTAAAGATTGCAACGGCCGATGACGTTTATAATGCAGATGCTCTGTTAAACGGAAAATTTATAGTGGCGCAGAAAGGGAAAAAGAATTACTTTTTGATAGTGGCCGAATAAGCACATGATCAGGCTTGCGAAGTTTTTGAAAGTTCACAAGTCTTCTATTAAGTAAAGAAGCGATGAGTCGAAAACTCATCGCTTTTTTATTGACTAATATTTGTATATACGACAAATGGTAATTATATTTGTATATATGTCGTACAAAACAAAAAAAGAAACGCAAAACGTGCTCCACGAGCCTATGGTAGCCTATGGCAGCATGGGTACTATGCATTCGTTTTATAACTTGCTTGGAGGTACAAAAGCATTAACGCTCAACTCCGATTTTGACATCATTAACCTCGCTCGCCAGGGTTTCCCTAAAAGTGCGCTACTTTCACTGGCAAAAAAAATATCTTTAACTCTACAGGAGTTAGCCGTTATCTTACACATTAGCGAACGTACTTTACAGCGTTACGAAGACGATGCCATTATTAAAACTGAATACGCCGAAAAAGCCGTTGAGCTTGCCCGCCTTTATACCCGTGGGCAGGAAGTTTTTGGTTCGATGGATAAATTCAAAACCTGGATAAAAACTCCGTCACTTATATTCAAAGGCGAAGCCCCGGTTACCATCCTGGATACATCCGCAGGTTTTGATATGGTTTTTAAAGAATTGGGGCGAATTGAGCACGGTATTTTTGCCTGATGACAGTTTACCGCATTGCCAACTGCAACTATGCCGGTGATTTAACAGGCACAGGAGCCCATTTATATGGAGGCCGCTGGAACAGTGAAGGTAAATCGATGCTTTACACGGCTTCATCACGGGCGCTGGCGGTGCTTGAAGTATTGGTCCATTTGCCTCCCCTATTAGTACCTGACAATTTTTGCCTTGTAGAAATTGAGATCCCCGAAGATAATATCTATACCCTAAACCCGGCATTGTTGCCCCCACACTGGCGGGATATACCTGCCCCGGTGGCATTACGTCAATTGGGGGATGAGTTTTTAAAAAAACGCGAATACCTGGTAATGAAAGTTCCCTCATCCATTGTGCCTGCCGAATATAACTACCTTATAAATCCATTACATCCGGCTGCATCAGCGGTAAAACTAACAAACACAGAAACATTTAGCTTTGATGAGCGGCTTTTAAATTAGCTATTACTTTTTTAGCTGATTAAATACTTTAAATATCCCTAAATAAAACTGTACCCTATAGTTGGTTTTAAAATCTCGCCTCCTACTGTATTAGCACTCGGTCCCCTACCCTCTGGCAAACAAACTCAAATAAAAAAACCAATTATTTTATCTTTTACTACAGGTAATTGTAAAAACACTTGCAATTACTATAACTAAAATATTAGTTTTACAAAACCTCGAAACAAATTATAATAACCGATATGAAAACCTTTACAGTATTACTCATAAGTATATGCTTTTCAGTTTACAATGCATTGGCCCAAACACCGGATTTGGCAATTGCAAAAACCACTTACGAGTTTACTCATATAAGGGATACAACTAACCGCACCAAGCCCTATAAAGAAACTATGGTTTTACTAACTGGCCGGAATGCAAGTGTTTACCGAAGCCTTACCAAGCAACAACAGGAAGAAAAAATGGCCAACGAAATTGCAAACCAGGTTAAAGGGGCCGCCGACCCTAATCATCTTTCTTTAACTATTACCGGAGGCGGCGTGATAAGCAATGAGGAGTACTACCAATACACGGCCCCAAAAAAGCTATACACCGAAGAAAAGATTATTAACTTTTATTTGACAGAGGAATCACTGCCCGTTATTAACTGGACGATACAAAATGACACTTTGAACATCGGCACACTACATTGCCAAAAGGCTACTGCTCATTTTAAAGGGCGCGACTATGAAGCATGGTTCTGTGCCGACATTCCGTTTAAAAACGGCCCATGGAAACTAAATGGTCTCCCCGGTTTAATTGTACAGGCAGCTGACGTAAAAAAAGAAGTTGTTTTTAAATTTATGGGTTTTGAGGACATTAGCCAAAGCAAGCAAACCATACAGCCCCCCGCTGATGACATTAAAACACAGTCAAAAGAATTAGCCCGGCTAAAAGAAGCGAGGGACAAAAATCCGCAAGGGTTTATGAAAAGCGCACATGGCAATGTCAGCGGTGGTTCAAGAAACACAGGGCCGTCCCTTGCTAATATCGACCCTAATAAAATATCGTCTATAAATATTACCAGGGGCGACAATTTAAACTCCAAAACAAACAACAACCCGATAGAATTACCGGAAAAAAAGTAAACCTGCGTTAGGCAGGTTTACTTTTTTTTTAAAAATCGCTTAACAAATCAAGCTTTTTGGCATTGTACTCTTCCTGCGATATCAGCCCATTATCAAAAAGCATTTTAAGCCTCTTTAGCTTTTCAGTAAGTTCATCCGGTTTTGGGGCGGCAGCTTGTTGTACAACAGGCTCAGGAGCTGGAGTTGGAACGGGCGGAGCAACTGGCGCCGGCGTTGGTATTTGTGGCACGGCTACCGGTGGCTGGGCAGCAAACACCTGCTGAGTGGGTGCTGTACGAGCAGCGTTGTCAAACTGAACAGCGCCAGATTCTGCGCGTTTTTGTTCAAGGTCGCGTTGGCGGCGGGCTTCGCGTTCAACTTCTTTACGTTCCTGGGCGTACTGGTATAACTTACGGCCCTGCACTTTAGGCAGGTAATCAACAGCCATTTCGGCGCCGTTTGTGGTTTTTACGCTGAATATAGCGCCAATAATTTCTTCTTTTGTATATACATCAACAATATCCTTCCATACAAAATCAACAAATTTGATGGACAGGCCCAGGTTGGCCGGGGTAAAAAATAAGATACGTTTATTGGTTATGGCAATGCAATCCGGAAATAAATTCACCAATGGCTTTTTCTGAACCGCTATGTAAATGATCTCTTCACCAGAAGAAAGCAGGTCGACCAGGCGGAAATAAACTTTCTCAACCGTTTTTGGATCTTGTTCCTCGTTTAAAAATTTCTCAATCATGTTTTCAGCATTTATGATGCGTGCAAAAATAACAATAATACTTAAGTTGGCTATAAGTTTTAAGCAATCAGCAAATTACACCCACGAATATCGCTTTGATCAAACCGACCCAACACCTCAAACGAGCCATCGGCATAGGTTTTACCCAAATCCTGGGTGGCTATAAACGAGCAGGAATTGATATTGGCCAGGTCGATCACGTTAATTCCACCTGTTTTTCCATTGCTTAACGTAGTGATAGGATCGTTAGTATCGCGGATGATGATTTGCATCCAGGGCGGGCAATCAAAAATGCCATCGCCTTTTGAGTAAGCTTGTGATAACAATTCCGTCATCCCGTATTCGGAATGTATAGTACTTACTCCGAACCCTTTACACAAAACCTGGTGCAACTCCTCGCGGATCATCTCCTTGCGGCGGCCTTTCATTCCCCCTGTTTCCATTACAATCAATTCGGGGAAATGAATATTGTACTGCTCAATAAAGTCAAGCAACCCAAAGGTAACCCCTATTAATAAAGTAGGCTTTTGAGCTTCCTGTTGTTTTATAAGCTGTTGATAAAGTTCATCGTGGTTATACAAAAAAAAGCCACTATCCGGGTTATCAGACTGTTTTATCAAATCATCAACCATATAAATAAGCGATGAGCCTTCACGCTCCAGATAAGAAGGCAACAGCGCTAATACCGTATAGTCCTTAATATCACCATAAAACAACCTGAAGGCATTCCTGAAGCTATCTTCATACCACGTTTTATCAGTTACATGATGGCTACTGGTTATCATACCCGTAGTGCCCGAACTGGTAAAGGTGACCTCAACTGGGTCATTTGAACTAACAATGGCATGCGATTTAAAAAACTCAATGGGCAAAAAAGGAATTTTTTCAACCGTATCAACCTGCACTAAATCGATTTTTAAACCTTCGATAAACTGCCTGTATATGGCGCAATTTTGGGCCTGGTATTTAAAAACCTGCAGAGCTGTTTGCTCAAACTGCTCTTTACTATTTATCGAAAAAACCTGTTGTTTACCGGGCATCGTCATCAGGCGCAAAGATATGGAATCGGATGGGCAGATTTCAAATTCAAGATGTGCAGATGTTTTTATCTATCTATAATCGTTAAACTGCCCAACAAAATGGGACGAATGATCTGCTCATCTGGAATCTACACACTTGCACATCAATTTCCGCAAGTTCCGGGTTTTAATCCGCTGCTCTTAGTACCACCTTTGATCTAAATAAAAAAAACGCCATGAACAACTTTAAAATCGTGCCGCTATCCAAAGCGTTCGTCCAAAAAATAAAAACAACCATGACCGATGATTTTGGCAACCCCGTTGTTGAACAACCGGCAACCGGCCTGGGCCCCTGCCGCATCTCCTTAAAACCGTTTAACAAAGGGATTGACAAACGGTTATTATTTAAACACTCGCCCTTTGAACTTGAGAATGCTTACAACCAACCCGGGCCGGTATTTGTGAATGCAGAAGACGTAGAAGAGTATACCGACATATTCCGCTTCCCGCCCGAGATTAAGGCGAATAAACAAAGCTTCCCGCTATCACTTATTGGGTACAATAAAGACCAGATGATGGCCGTGACCCGTTTGGTTGGCGATGCTGACGTGGAGGAATTGATAAACGAGTTATTTGACCAGTATCCCAACATCGAATACCTGCATGCGCGCAACGCCCAGGCCTGTTGTTTTATATGCAAAATTGAACGCAGATAACAACACAGTTAAATAATTTAATTTAAAAACAACCAATGGGGTATATGGGTTGATAATACATCAACAATAACATTAAAAACCATACCCCATGAAAACATTAAAATTTTTGGCTATCCCATTGATGCTTGGCCTATTCTTTGTATTGATATCGGCAAAAGCCGGCGACAAGGAAAACGAACGTGTGCACAGCGCTTCAAACGTATTAAAAGACTTTTCTAAAATGAAGGAAAGCATACCGCGCCAACTGCTTCAACAATATGAGGGCATCGTAATTATACCCAAACTAATTAACGCTGGCCTGGGCATAGGCGGCAAGCGTGGTAAGGGTATAGCTATGGTAAAACTGGCCGACGGTAAATGGAGCAACCCCGTTTTTGTTACTTTAACCGGTGGCAGTTTTGGTTTGCAAATAGGCGTACAATCAGTTGACCTGGTTTTGGTATTCCGTCATAAAGGAGTGCTGACTAAAGTTAAGAACGGCGACTTTACCATTGGTGGCGATATCTCGGCAGCAGCCGGCCCGGTTGGCCGCAGCTCGACAGCCAGTACCGATTACAAACTGGAAGCCGAGGTATACTCCTACTCGCGCAGCCGGGGCTTATTTGCGGGCATTACCATCAATGGCTCAAACCTTGGTATCGACAAAACGGCCAACGCTAATTTTTATGGAAATAACGATTCGTCGAAAGATATTTTCGCTATGTCTAACAGTAAAAAAGAGTCGGTTGTTGTGTTAAAGGAAACTTTGAGCGCTTTTTAAGCATCGAAATTTCAGCAAAATGCCTGATCGTTTTTCCGCTAAAAAAAGCAACTGCGTTAGTTTTTAGCTAAAACAAATCAATGGCGATGAGTTATTTAACATCATCGCCATTGATTTATAAGCTACAGTTTTATTTACCGCTATTTCCCCGTAAGTCATACAAAGGTTAATAAATAACACAAACAACTGCACGTTTTATGAGTTGCTTACGTTAATTGCTAACATTGCATTTAATTTACACACCCCATGAAAACGTTAAAACTGTTAAAATTCCCGTTAATATTAAGCCTGTTTTTTGTGCTGATATCGGCCAAAGCCGATGATAAAGAAACGGAGAGGATCCAAAATTCGGCCACCGTGCTCAAGAACTTTGCCGAGATGAAAGAAAGCATCCCGAGCGAATTGATGAAAAAATATGAAGGCATCGTAATTATACCAAAATTGATTAATGCAGGCCTGGGCATTGGCGGTAAACGCGGCAAGGGCGTGGCTATGGTGAAGCTTGCCGATGGTAAATGGAGCGACCCGGTTTTTGTTACCCTTACAGGTGGTAGTGTTGGTTTCCAGATAGGTGTACAATCTGTTGATCTGATCCTGGTGTTCCGTCATAAAAGTGTGTTAACCGATATCAAAAAAGGCAATTTTACTATCGGTGGCGATATATCTGCTGCAGCCGGCCCGGTTAACCGCAATAAATCGGCAACTACCGACTATAAACTGGAGGCCGAAATTTATTCCTATTCGCGTAGCCGTGGTCTTTTTGCAGGCATCAGCCTGAACGGCTCGGGCCTGAATATCGATAACAATGCCGACGAAAACTTTTACGGCAATACCGATTCTTCGCAGGACATTTTTGAAAGCGCTAAAAACGATTCGGAAGAAGTTAAAGACTTGAAAGATGCTTTAAAAGATTTTAAATAGTCTCAAGTTCTAAGTCTAAAGTCCGAAGTCTTAAGTTTAAAGTCGAGAAAACAAATCAGACTTTAGACTTCGGACTTTAGACTTAGAACTATTTCTTCTTCAGGCTTAGTATCGAAAAATCGTCCTTAGCCTTTGTGATTATATTACCAAGCATACCCAGGCCGGTAACTTCCATTTCTACCAGGTCGCCATCCTTTAGCCACTGAGGCTGATACGACGGATCATTTGCCCCCCCCGTTCCGTTAAGTTCCAGGAAACAGCCGGTACCAACCGTTCCGGATCCTATTACATCGCCGGGCAACACATCGCATCCATAAGCGCAACGTTCGATGATCTCGGCAAAGGTCCATTCCATATCAGCCATATTACCTGCCGATACTTGTTTACCGTTTACCACACATTTCATGTCCAGGTTATAAACATTACCCGTATGGCCTTGTTTAGCCGGTACCTTATATTTTTCCAGTTCATCGGGCGTTACCAGCCAGGGGCCAATCACGGTCGAAAAATCTTTTCCTTTTGCGGGCCCAAGGTTTAGCAGCATCTCTTCCATTTGCAGGGTGCGGGCGCTCATATCGTTCATGATCATGAACCCGGCAATAAAACTATCAGCATCTGCCGCCCTGATGTTGCGGCCTTTTTTATTAAGCGCAACCGCCACTTCCAATTCAAAATCAAGCTTATCAAAATGATCGGGCATGCATTCAATTTCGCCGGCGCCTTGTATGGCGTTATGGTTAGTAAAATAAAATATAGGGTATTGATCAAATTCCGGGATCATGGCAACACCCCGGTTACGGCGGGCGGTCTCAACATGCTGCCTGAAAGCGTAGGCGTCGCGGCATGATGATGGATGAGGCACGGGGGCCATTAACTCAAAAAACAATTCTTCTTTTGCTTCCATACTACCGCTACTGATTGCGGCGTGTACCCTGCGTGCGTGATCCATCAGCTCATCGCCGCCCCACAAAAACTCGTTCATATTATCGGGTATCAGCTTATCGCAGGAGTTGAGGTTATAAATATGGCCGTTTACAAAAACGCCCAAATGCTCCCGGTCTTCGGTTTTGTAGGATACTAATTTCATGGATTTTTGGTTTTATAAGTGGTTAGAAAGGTCTTTCGGAGATATAACAAATGAAACATCACATTGCAGGTCGCTATGGTGAGTAAGGCAATGCCTAAATCCAATATCAAACAGGGCGCAGAAAAATATTCATGATACTGATGATCAACTGTTTTTGCACCAAGCTTCCAATAAACAAGCCAAGGGAAGCCCATTGATGTTACACCATCAACGGGAGCGTTATTTTTGGAGTAAAATACGGTCAAAAAAACAAAAACTAAGATGGCAAGTAACGTGGGTATTACTCTTATCCTCATGTTTGGCTGATTTTATAAACGGTTATATCAAAGCTAATGAATTTTAATGAGGGATTAACAGAAGGATACCGCTTTGATAAATTTTATGATGAACAGCGTTTTTTGGCCAATCGCAATTTCTACCCAATTAAATAATATAAGCACGGAAAACTACAATCTTATTTTAGGCGTTGATGTTTCTTACCGGCACCCTTATGAATTTCGATATAGACAGGCAAACGCTCAATGATTTGGCAATTTTTCAAAATAACAATTCCCGCCAATCTATATATAATCTTTTCAGCCAAACCAATACAATTGGTGGCAGCGAAGCGCTGCATGACATGTTCAACACTCCGCTTACCAATCCTGTTCAGATAAGAGAAAGAATCGAGGTGTTTTTATACATAGCAGAACACAATATTACCATCGACCAGAATAGAAATGATTACGATTTTGTAGAATTTTATCTCAAAAAGCATTATCATGCCAAGCCATTTTCAGTTATAACCGGGTTTTTAGAAAAAATCATCCACACATTCAATAACAATAATGATTACTATATAATTCAAACCGGCATAGAAAGTACGCTGGCAATACTCCATAGCTTAATAAATTACGCTGACGCGCTACAGGGGCATTTGCCTAAAAAAATACAGGAATTCCGCTCCACTATTTTAAACACTTTCCAGCCTGAAGAACTTGTATGGCTCAAACAACTGATAAAGAAACCTAACCGCAGCGCTACGGATATGGCAAAGGCAGACCGCCTATTCAGGCAACTAGCGTACGACAAAATGAAGGCTTTGTTACACGTTGCCTATCAGTTAGATGTTTACCAATCCGTTAGTTTAAGCGGCAAAAAGCTTGGCTTCACGTTGCCGATGATTAATGAAAATAATGCAAGAGGGTTAACTATCCAGGGATTGTTCCACCCGTTTATTGCCAGTCCTAAAAGTAATGACTTAGCATTCAGTGCCGACAAGAATGTTTGCTTTATTACCGGAACCAATATGGCGGGCAAATCATCGCTGCTTAAATCAATTGGAATTGCTATCTATTTATCCCAAATAGGCTTTCCTGTACCTGCAAAACGTATGGTCACCCCGACCTTTAATGGACTCATTACAACTATAAACCTGGCCGACGATGTTGAACAGGGACATAGCCACTTTTATAAAGAGGTTTTGCGGGTAAAGCAGGTGGCCGAAAAATTAAATCAGTCAAAAGGTATCTTCGTCATTTTTGACGAGTTGTTCAGGGGTACAAATGTTAAAGATGCCTATGATGCCTCCCTGGCTATAATTGCTGCCTTTGCAGAAGTAAAAACCTGTTTCTTTTTAGTTTCTACGCATATTGTTGAGGTTGCCCATGAATTATCGTCCATCGAAAATATTAATTTCAGGTATATGGAAACTATTTTTGAAGATACCAACCCGGTAAACACTTATAAACTAAAAGAGGGCATTACCGAAGAGCGATTAGGCATGTGGATTGTAAAAAATGAACGGATCCTGGAAATAATAAAAAATGCTTTAAAAACTTAGGGTTCAATTTTAGTGCCTGTGTGATTTGGGTAGATGATTTGTAATCGGTTTACCTATCGTGAAGATGCGGGGAATATTAAAATGAGCCGTGTCGATGGCACTCAAACACTATTGTTTATATATCCAACGAGTTGAAACCCGTTGTTACAAAATGTGTCAGTGATACGCCCTTGAGAGATTAAACGGGCATGCAAGGGTTCAAAATTTGCAAAGCCATCATCTACTCTAATTCTAAAACAATTGCCGAATGCTCACACAAAGTAATAGCCCGCCAGTCGGCCAGCGCTTGTTGTACAGTCTGGTGGTTTGTTGCGGCAAGGCCAATGTATCGCCCACTATCCTCATCAACTTGTAAATCATGGTCATGATCGGTGTGCGCAGTGCCTTCGCTGCATTGTTTACAAAGCATCCTCACGGTCGACCAATCTTCCATCTCAACACCGGAATTGCGACACAACTCTCCCAGCTTATTGATGTCATCCACGGTGTTGATATAAGCGCTAACCGAAAAAGTTTTGTATGCGGATTTAGTTAAAAGCTGAAGTTCATTAAATACAGGCACGTCGGTTCCATCTTCCAGCTTTCGATACCCTACGGCAGCGCCATCGTTAAGTAACATATCACCAAACCTGTGGCCTGATTTACCTAAAGGAATATTTTCAATGACTGTTCTTGCCGGGTCTATGCGCTTGCACCAAACAACCTCGCCATCGGTATCGGGGTTTAATCTTATAGGTACCGCGCCTAATACAAGATCAGGTTCTTCGTCGTTAATTTCTACTTTGACACCAAATTTACTCCAGGATGTTCTTGCGGTTTCCCAATCATGCAATGCAGTTGCGGCTATACCCAGGTTCCAAATCGCGGCCTTGTCATCTTCATCCAGTTCAACTGCAATTTTATTATGCTCATATGATAAATGCCAATTGCACTGATATTTGTATAACAGGCCGAGATTATAATGAGGTACCGCCCAACTTTCGTCGGCCTTAATGACCCGATGATAACAAGCTATAGCATCGGCCGTTTCGCCACGTTCTTCATGGGCAATAGCAATTTTTAATAATTGTTGTGCCGAATTTTTAGATATACTAATATTACGCTTCAGATAATTTATTAATCCCATAAACTTACGCGTGTATATCGGCCTCCTTTTCAAAAGCCTTTTTTACCAGCAACCCCGATAAAGCAGCAAACCCTGCCATCAAACCACCAACGATACCCGTGATAACCAATATTAACCACCACGATGGCAAATGGAACAGCGCGGCTATGCGTTTGGCCAGGATATGATCGTTAGGGATACTTTTAAACAGGGCCAGCACCACCCAAACAATAAACACAGCGCCAAAGCCCGAGATAAAAGCCTGCCTGGCTGTTTTGCCGGCAAACAGCGCGGCCAAAAAAGCGGCTATGGCCACTACCCACCAGGGTAAAAAGAAACCGCTTGCAAAGGATAATATGAGGATAATGAGGAATAACATAAGCTTATTTTTGATTGCTGATGGTTAGGGTTGTTTTAATACGGCTCGATTTTTCGGCAGGCGATTGCATAAACAGCAACTCCTTCAACTCTCCATTTTGCCAGGTTTTGAGCATATCATCGTAATAAAAGCTGCCGGGGTTGCCGCTTTCGCCGCCAGGGAAAATACCGTAGCCTTTTACAGTGGGCCCCATTTGTACTACCATACGCCATGACGGGCCGTGCCCGTTATTTAAGGCGTTGATGGTTGATCCTGTTCCGCCCGATTCAAAATTGCCCGAGCTTAGGGCTTCCTGGTTGGTAAGGTGGGCTATCTCCATTTTCTTAACCTTCCCCCACTCCCATGCCTGGCCGGGTTGGCCATATTTGTGCACCAAATCATCAACCACGTTGGTAAATGCCGCGTTGATGATCTCGGTACAGGTTTCTTTAACAGGCGTGCGGGTATCGTCAAACCATTTGGAGTTGGGTTCCTTCGCTATCAGTTTTTCGGTACGGTCCATTGATGGGTAATTGTCCCGCAGGTTTTTGGCGGCAAAATCATCACTCCATATCATATCATATATTTTAAGCCACCACGCGTTAAAAATGCTTGCACCTACTGAGTTTACAGAGAAGTTTTTATCCCAGTTTTTTACTGTGTTATAAGCTATGGTTTGGGTTTTATCCAGTTTAGTTGCATCAAGATATTTGAGCAGCACGGGCATCATATCCTGGGCACGGATGCTGTATACGTCCGTCTGTAATATCCGCATACTATCTACAGTGGCGTTGTGCATCACGCTAAGCCTGTCGTTAATTCGCTTGCCACGCTGGTATGGGGCAAACTGCCAGTTAATATAGTACGGGTAGGTTTGATCTGTTGATGATTGGTTGGCCGAACTTACAAACCCCCGGGGCGGATTTTTAACCGTTGGGTTTTGATCAAACGGAATCCAGCCGTGCCAGTCATCGGCCGGGTCGGTGCCATCCAATATAAACTTTCCCTGGTCTTTATATTTCAGCGGGAATTTACCGTTGGGGGTTATAGCTATGTCTTTATCGCGGCTGGCAAATACAAAGTTTGACGCAGGAGCATTAAAATAAGTAAGCGCCTTGCGGTAATCATCGTAATTTTTACCGTGGTTCAGGATGTACATGGTCATCAACTCGTTTGATTGGTCGTGCGCTATCCATCGTAAGGCATCGCCAATGGGCACAAAGCCGGGCGTATGCGCGGTGGTTTTACTTTTATCTTCGTAAACTACCGGCCCATGATGGGTGTAAATAACGGTATCAATTAATGATTTTTCGCCGCGGATATTAATCACCTCTACCCTGCGGGTGGTTTTGTTCCACCGGTTATTGTACCAGTACTCGTTCTTTTTATCATCTTTAAATTTAACCTGGTACCAATCAAGCACATCGGCATCTACGTTGGTAATACCCCAGCTAATGTTGTTGTTAAAACCCAATATGATGCTGGGCGCGCCCGGCAAACTTACACCATACACATTTATCCCCGGCGCCGAAAGCTGCAGCTGGAACCAGATGGATGGATAGGTTAAATTTAAATGCGGGTCGTTAGCCAAAATAGGGTAACCATTAGCAGTTTTGCTGCCTGCAACCGCCCAGTTGTTACTGCCAATACCTTCCTCTTTTACTACGCGTTTGGCGCTATCATTCATAGCTGCCAAGAAACTGCCGGATGGTTTTGGGATAGACAACGGCTTAAAGTTCCATTTGGTACCTGCGGGAATAATAGGATCTTCGCGCATCGGATAATCCGGAAACAGATCGTTAGTGGCGTTGGCGCCAAACTTTTTAAGCACATTGCTCATGGCAAACTCGTTGGAGCCGCCCGCCAGCGTTTCGGACATTAGCTTCAGTAAAAACGCGCAGTTAATGGGTTTAAAATCTTCAGGGGCGTAGTCCAGCAATTTAAACTCCAGCGGGTATTCGCGCGGCCCAAGCTGATGTATGTAAGCGTTAATGCCATCTGTATACGCTAAAATCATTTCGCGAATGGGTTTGGCGGCCATCATTTCTTTCAAAGAATTTTCGGCACCGTAAACCATCCCCATGCGGCGGTGGTAGCGGTCAATCTCCAAAGCCTGCGGGCCTGCAATTTCGGCAAGGCGGCCTGCGGCACTCCGGGTTTGTATGTCCAGTTGCCAAAGGCGCTCCGTAGCGGTTACATAACCCTGGGCGTAGTACAAATCATGTTCGTTATCAGCAAATATGTGGGGGATTCGGTTTTCATCGTACTTAATAATAACCTTCCCGGTAAGGCCAGGAAGATTTAATGTACGCGAAGCCAAAATATGTTTGCTCTCGGCATTTTGCCAAAAACCGTCTGCGGGGCTTAAAAACCTCCCTACCGGTGGTACCGGGCCGTGTTTGGTTTGCAATAACCAGATAAGGGCAAGGGTAAAGGCTATGGAAAAAAAGGCTTTTATAAATTTCATCAGTCAAATGAGGGGGATATCGACTATAAAGTTAAGGTTTTAATATGCTTCTTCAAGCTTTGCCTTACGCTTGCGATAATGTTTTTTTGGTTTTTGCTGCAGGCTGTCAGGTTGGGCTGTCAGAGCACCCGCTTTTTTCTCGCGCCTGTACTCCCATGGCGGTGTCGGGTTGCCATCGGCCCAAAGGCCCAGCCTGCTTTGGCGGGCTTCCTGCTCATACCCGGCCAGCTGGGCACTTTGCGAATATTGTTTGTACTGCCAGGCGTAACCGCTTTTTACCAGCTGGTAATTTACATTGGTGCCATCCTCCAAAATAACCAATGCTACGGTGCGGCCATAACGGTCATGCACGTTACCTACCAGTTTTACATACTTGCCAAAGCACAAATCCGAAGTAAACTTTTTAGCCGCCTGCCCAAAGGCCTGTGTTTTTTCGGGGCAATCCACTTCGGCCAGCCTTACTGTCACTTGTTGGTTATCGCTGCTCARCAAACCTATGGTGTCGCCATCTTTAATTTTCACCACTTTATACAGGTAGTCGGGCTTGGGGTTACAGCCCCAGAGCAGGACAACAATGACAAGGAATAGCGAGGAATATTTTTTGAACATGAAAATTGGATGTGCAGATTTCAGATGTGCAAATATGCAGATGATGAGCGTATTTTTTTACCGATTTTGATTTTTTGTCTGAGCCGGAATTCATCGAATTCAGGAATTTTTAGAATTTTGCTAATTCATCAATTCCATAAATTCCGGTTCAGAAACATTTGAATTTTGATCGGATAACTATGTTCTTATGAGGATAATCTTTTATCGGTTTTGAATTTAACTTTAATTAACTATATCTTTAGTTAATATGAAAACATTAGCCCTTCTACTCTTACTTTGTGGATGCTTTGATCTCCCTTCATCAGCCCAAACCAGCAAATTGAACCCTGCATTAATTAAAAAAATTGACTCGATGTTTAAGGACGACCAATTTTGGCGGGTAGAAGATCAAAAACTGCAGCGAAATCAAAAATCGGCTTACAGCGCCGAAACTATCCAGCAAAAATGGGCCGAAACAGATAGTATCAATGAGGTTAAAGCAAAGCTCATCATCAAAAAATACGGTTTCCCCGGTTACGACCAGGTTGGCGAAACAAGCAACCATTTTTGGGCAATAGTACAGCATTGCGATGATGATATTGCTTTCCAGGAAAGGGTACTGATACTACTAAAAAAAGAAGTGGATAAAAACAATGCCGACAAAAGCAACTACGCTTTGCTAACCGACAGGGTATTGGTAGGCAGAAATCAAAAACAAATTTACGGTACCCAAATAAAGCGCGACCCTAAAACAGGAAAATCGGCACCCTTCCCGTTAAAATACCCTAAAATGGTCGACAAGCTGAGGAAGCAAATGAATTTAGGGCCGCTGGCCGATTATGTAAAGCAATTTAACAGATGATAATTCCGATAGTCAACAATTAATATAATTTACCTAACTTATCTGCTATTTTGCCAATGAACCAATGAACCAATGAACCAATGAACCAATGAACCAATGAACCAATGAACCAATGAACCAATGAACCAATGAACCAATGAACCAATGAACCAATGAACCAATGAACCAATGAATAATTTCTAAAACAATTTCACAGTTAATATCATTTTAATATCTGCTATTCGTTTAGTAACGTTGTATACATCTTTCTATAGCTTAAATGGCTTTAAAACACAGTTCTGCATTACCCCCGGAAATGTTAAGGGTTTTTGAGACCTTACCTCAACCCTATCTCGTACTCTCGCCTGCGTTATACATGCTCGCGGCCAGCAATGTTTACTTGCAGCTTACCAACAAAACCCGTGTTGAAATTGAAGAGCAATATCTTTTTGATGTATTCCCAAAAATTCCGGATTGGTCGTCAGAAGAAGGCGGGATTGCGCTTTCGCTGAGTAAAGTATTGGAAACCTTACAGCCACATCAGCTGCCTGTGATGCGGTTTGATATACCAACTCTTAATGATCCGCTGCAGGTAGAAGAGCGGTATTGGAAAACGTCGCATACACCGATTTTGGATGCCGAGGGTGAAATTTGTTATATCATTCATCATACCGAAGATGTTACCCAGCAGGTGCTTGCCGAACGCGCTTTAAAAGACAGCCTGGATAAAGAAACCCAGGCAGCCGCTACAGCCGAAAGATTAAGCAGGCAAATTGAAAAACTTTTTGCCGAAATTCCGGCCCAGATAGCGATAGTTACCGGGCCCGACATGGTGTACGAATTTATAAACCCACGCTATAAATCGGAGCTTTTTCCCAATCGGGAAGTATTGGGTAAGCCCTTATTATATGCCCTGCCCGAAGTGGCCGGTCAGCCAATTTGGGATATCCTCCAGCACGTGTACAAAACCGGCGAAACCATTGCAGGTAACGAGATCAATATCCCGCTGGCCGATGAGCCGGGCGGCCCGGTTAAAGAGCATTATTTTAATTATGTATACCAGGCCGTGCGCAATGACGATGGCGAAATAGCATCCGTTTTAAGTTTTAAATATGAAATAACCGACCTTGTTTTGGCCCAAAAGCGCCTGGAGCAAAACGAGGCAGAATTATTAGCTTTAAACTATGGTTTGGCCAATGCCCATGAAGAAGTACAGGCCAGCAATGAGGAGCTACAATCGGCAAATGAAGAGTTACACACTACCAACGAAGAGCTTTTCAAGGCGCAGCAAAATATACAGCTGCTTAATGATGAATTGGAAGAAAGGGTTCAGCAGCGTAATATAGAACTGTTTAATGCCCAGGCCGAGGCCGCCAGGGAGCGCGACCGGCTGAAACGTTTTTTTATGCAGGTACCAACCGGCATTTGTGTACTTGACGGCCCCGAAATGGTATTTGAACTGGTAAACCCTCCTTATCAGCAGCTTTTCCCGGGACGCGATTTATTAGGAAAACCCATTAAAGAGGCACTGCCGGAGCTGAACGGCACCCCCATTATTGACATATTAAAAAGTGTGTATTACACCGGCAATACTTTTGAGGGCAAGGAGCTTTTAGTACCCCTGGCACGCAAGGCCGACGGCAATATTGAAGATCGTTATTTTAATTTTATTTACCAGGCCAGGTACGATGGCGACGGTGTTGTTGACGGTATTTTAGTTTTTGTTTTTGAGCTGACCGAAACCGTACTTACCCGCCAAAAAGAGAAGGAAAACGAACAACGTTTTCGCTTTTTACTTAACGCCATGCCTCAACAGGTTTGGACAGCCCGGCCAGACGGCTCGCTGGATTATGTAAACGAAGTGGTTTGCGACGATTTTGGCCAAAGCATGGACCAGATATTGGGTCGCAGCCTGCAGGAATTTATCCATCCCGATGACAGGCAGCTCAGTTCGAAAAGATGGAAGGCCGCGCTGCAAAGCGGCACTGAATTTATGGTGGAGTTTCGCCTCAAGTTTCACGATGGACAGTACGTTTGGCATTTGGCCCGTGCGCTTCCGCTGGTGGAGAACGGACAGATCAGGTTATGGCTGGGTACAAATACCAATATCGAAATTCAAAAAAATAACGAACAAAAGAAAGATGAATTCCTATCTATTGCCAGCCACGAACTAAAAACGCCGCTTACCAGCATCAAAGCGTTTAACCAATTGATGCAGCGTACGGCAGACCCGCAGAAGCTTGGCAGCTTTGTTCAAAAATCTGCTTCGCATGTATTACGGTTAGAGAAGCTGATTAATGACCTGTTGGATGTAACCCGTATCAACGCAGGCAAAATAAAGTATACGATGGAGCCCTTCAACTTCCTGGAGATGCTTAAAGATAGTATAGAGAGTGTGCAGCAGGCTACCACATCGCACCGGATCATTCTTGAAAAAGCTGACGATGTAACTTATACCGGCGATCGTTTCCGGCTGGAACAGGTGGTAAATAATTTACTGAGCAACGCCATCAAATATTCGCCCGAAGGCGAAAAAGTATTGGTTAATTGCAGCGTACATTCCGATGGCAGCATTATAGTTTCTGTAGAGGATTTTGGCATCGGCATCGAAGAAAAGAACCTGATGCGGCTGTTTGACCGTTACTACCGGGTTGATAACACCGCTATGCGTTTTGAGGGGCTTGGCCTTGGCCTGTTTATATCGGCCGAGATATTAAAAAGGCATAATGGCAGCTTTTGGATTGAAAGCACTCCGGGTAAAGGCTCAACTTTCTTTTTCAGGCTGATACCTGATACGGTTACCAAAACAAAGCCCCTTGCAGATAACGATACCCATTACCAGGATGATACCATTACCATCAAATTAAACCCGCAGCATAGCCGACTTGATGTTGATTGGATAGGGTTCCAAAACCTCGAATCGGTACAGCACGGCTGTTTAAAAATGCAGCATATGCTTGTTAAAAACAAAGTAAGCAAAGTACTCAACAGCAACATTCATGTTTTGGGCAACTGGTCGGAAGCATCTGACTGGGGAAATACCGAATGGTTCCCTGACATGGAGAAGGCAGGATTACGTTATTTTGCCTGGGTACACTCGCCAAGTGTTTTCAGCCAGCTATCTGCCCGTAAAAGCATTTACACACTAAAAGGCAAATTAGTGATTGAGTTTTTTACAGATGTTAAATCGGCAGCGGAATGGATAGAAAGCGTGTAATGTTAAGACTTTCGACTAAAGACTTCCCTTCAAAGGCTCATGTAACCCATCAATTCGTCCTGTAATTCCTTTGCCTGGTTTAATAGGGATTTATCAGTAATATATGGGTTTATATCAATATCCTGGCCTATCAGGTTCTCTTTAAACACATCCTTAAATTTTGAATAGGTTAACGAAAAATTCCATTTGTTTTGCAGGTGCCCAAAAACACAAGTATCCTCTTTGCTCAACATATCGTAATTAACTACAACAAAAGCCTCGGGAGCCAGCTTTTTAATGCACGCTAAAATATCACTGGTATAGTTAATCCAAACTTTTAAATAGGCTTCGGTATTTATCCGGTAAAAAGCATTTTTTCTGCGTGCCCGTCTAAAAATCAGCCATATTAACCTCGATAGGTATTTACGGCCGAGGTACTTTCTGTCAACAATTTTAAACTCCCGCCGCAACAATGAACTGGTTACCGCCCGGTAATCGCGTACAATAACCAAATAGCAGGCATCCGGGATAAGTTCCTTATAAACATCAAGAAACATACACGTGCGGGGGTCTTTCCAGCCCCATTGATCGTACAGCTGTTGCTTAACCCTGATAACGCTTTTAACTTTCTCTTTCTCGTAAATAGAAAAAGCATCAACATGCCCGTCTGTTAACCCGGTTTTGGGCAGGTTATTACTGGCCAGTATCTCTTCGTGCATTTTTAAAAACTCCACATCTTCAAAATGCCCATCGGGGTTCCCGGGCCCTGGTTCAACCAGCTTCTCGCCCAGTTGCATACCACATTTGGTAAGCCAGTGCGCTATAAGCGAGGTTCCGGAGCGGTGCATACCGGCTATAATAAGTGTTCGTTTCTGCATAATGAGTTTTGCAATAAATAGTAGCTACCTACAGATTTTAACTATCATGGGCTACTTTTTTTTCAACCCTATCAACCGGATGAAGATTATTCAGGATAAAATAAAGCAAAGAGGAAGTGCTTTGTATAACTGTGTTTTGGCTGGTATTTATGTATAAGTCGGGAGCATATGGAACATCAAACTGCGCGTTAATACCTGTAAGGTTGCTCAGTTTATCGGGGTGCCCGTCGGGTAAAAATGCTTTCCTGTAAAGCCCTTTGGTATCGCGGCTGATGAGTTTTTTTACCGGGCAATCAATATGCACAATGTTTACATGTTCATATTTTTCGGCTAGCTCGCGGCGCATTTCGTCATAGGGGTTTATAGCGCTCACGATAGTTACAATACCATGAGCCGAGAAACGGCTGGCAATAAAGCCCAGCCTTCGGATATTTTCACAGCGATCTGCCTTACTAAAGCCCAAATCGCGGCAAATTTCGTTGCGATACTCATCGCCGTCAATTATTTCAGTTCTTATCCCCAGTTCGGTTAATTCATTTGCAACATTTTTAGCCAATGTTGTTTTACCAGCCCCAGATAATCCGCAGAATAGAAGTATCATATTTCAATAATTTATGTTTATGATCAGGCCCAAAAGCACTGCAGGTTGCCTTTGATGAGGTGAACATAATAAATTAAATTACCGGTTAATTTTATTACAATGTAAATAGTTAATTACATTGTAACAAGCCCCGTTACCATGGAGATAAAAAACCCTTAAATTAGGCTAAAAGGGCATTTTTGCATGAAACACCAGCGCTACGGACAAACACAGGCGCATGCTACACCTAACAAAAATGTTACCTGATTAATATAGTAATACAGAAGTATTTTAGGGAAATAATGGCTTAGTGCAGTATTTTAAACATCAGTTCTTTCATCAATTCGCCATGGGGCGCGTTTGATTCAACACCTTTGCTTTTCAGGTCATATTCGCGCAGATAGCTAATGATTTGCATTGTTTTGGGGTAATTGTAACTGCGGCCGGCCAACTCATAATCCTTCACAAAATAAGGATTCACCCCTATCTCTCGGGCTACGTTCTGGGGCGATTTATCTTTTACATAATGATAGGCCAACACCTTGCTGAAAAAGTTATTCAGGTTGCCCAGTACCAGCACAATAGGATTTGCTTTGGGGTTTGCCTCAAAATAATTAATAATCTGGTTAACCTTTAAAACATCCTTTTTGCCAAGGGCGGTTTGCAGCTCAAACACATTATACTCTTTACTGATACCTATATTATCCTGCACCAGTTTCAGGGTAATTTCTTGCCCGGCTGCTATGTTAAGCATTAGCTTCTCCAGCTCATTAGCTATTTTAGATAGGTCGTTGCCCAGGTATTCAGATAACATGGCCGATGCCTGCTGGTTTATTTTATAACCTTTATCGCTTATAAAGCTCTCTATCCAGGCCGGTATCTTACTATCATATAAAGGTGCCGACTCAAAAATAAGCCCGTTTTTTTCTATCGCTTTGTAAGTTTTCTTGCGCTTATCAAACTTGCCATACTTATAACAAAACACAAGTATGGTACTTGGCAGGGGCTTTTCTAGGTAGCTCAATAAAGGGTCGATCCCTTTTTTGCTGTCATCATCCTTGCCCCATTTCATATCCTGAGCTTCTTTTACCATTACTACCTGGTAATCGGCCATCATGGGGTAACGTTTAGCCGCGTTAAGCACAGTCATCATCTCTGTATCCTTACCGTATACCACGGTTTGGTTAAAACCTTTCTCGGCCTCGGACAGCAGGTGGTGTTCAATGTAGTTGCTCACCACATCAATAAAATAAGGCTCTTCGCCGTGCAGCAGGTACAGGGGTTTGTATTTACGGTTCTTTATATCCTTTACTATATCGGCGGCTCCCATAAGTCAAAATTCAAAAGTCAAAATTCAAAAATGAATTCCTGGCTGAACATTCAAAATTAAAAAAATCAAAGCGGTAATGCCGCATAATGATGTAAATGTGGAAAGTAATATTTTGAAAAGTGCCGGGTTTGTGGCCATATGCCACACTTCCTTTGTTGAATTTTTAATTAAGCAATAAAACAGGCCGATGTTTCAGATATTCCTTTTTACTTTTGGCTTTTTAATTTTGAATTTTGAATTTACCTCCTCTCAATCTCCCCCCCTATCCTTTTAAAATAAGCGACGATAACGGGCAGTTGAGCTTGTTTGACGAGATCCGTAAAAAAAACATCATCCTTACCCCCGAAGAGTGGGTACGGCAACATTTTGTACAATACCTAATCAGGCAAAAAGGATATCCACGGTCACTCATCCGGCTCGAGGGTGGGCTGAGGCTTAACGGGTTGCAGAAACGTACAGATATAGTAGTATTTAACAGCAGCGGGCAACGGATTTTGATTGTAGAATGCAAAGCGCCATCCGTTAGTATCGATCAAAAAACTTTCGACCAGGTGGCCCGGTATAATATGGTGCACAAAGTATCGTTATTGGCGGTAAGTAACGGCTTGCAGCATTATTATTGCACAATCAATCACCAACTAAGAAACTATCAGTTTATTGAAGAACTGCCGGTTTACAGCAAACCGGTTTAAGCTGCGTGTACCAGCAGCTGCATTTTTTCCAGCAATTCATCGGGCTTAAATGGTTTTGAAATATAATCATTCATACCTGCCTCAAAAATTTTCTCTTTAATATCCAGCAACGCCGAAGCCGTAAGGGCGATAATTGGAATAAGCGACTTTTTAGGATCGGCCATTTTCCTGATTTCCATGGTAGCGTCAAGCCCGCTCATCACCGGCATCTGCAGGTCCATCAATATAATATCAAAGTTACCGTATTGCATCAGTTCAACCGCGCGCAAGCCGTTTTCGGCAACGGTTGGTGTTATATTCCATTTAGATAATAGCTTTTTCATCAGCATAACATTTACAAGGTTATCTTCGGCAATAAGCACGCGGATACCCGATATAACATCGGTTTTTTCCTGCGGCTGTACCAACGGAGCTATCGCTTTTTCAATAGCCACTTCTGTTGATACCGGGAACTCCATATTAAACGAAAACTCCGAACCTGAGCCGGGTTTGCTGGATATGTGCATATGCAGGCCCTGCAAATCAAGTAAGCGTTTCACAATAGCCAAACCCAGGCCGGTGCCACCGTACTGGCGGGTTGTTGTTAATGATTCCTGGGTAAACGGTTCAAAAATACTGGTAAGGTTGTGCTCCTCGATACCAATACCTGTATCCTTTATCGAAAATTTCACCGTAACCCTATCGTGCCTGTCCTCAAAACAGGTAGCCTTAACCCATATATTGCCGGTTGCTGTAAATTTTATAGCATTACTCACCAGGTTATAAATAATCTGGGTAATACGGGTGGGGTCGCCAAAAATTATCTTGTTGTTCAGCGTGCTATCCACATCCAGCTTAAACAACAGTCCTTTTTCCTCGGCCTTAATTATTTGTGCGCCGCAAATATTATTCATCAACTCAACCAGGTTAAACCTGATATTTTCAAAAACAACCTTGCCCGATTCTATCTTATTAAAATCAAGCACATCATTTACTACCGCTAATAGATTATTGGCCGAAAATCTCAGTATCTCCAGGTTTTCTTTCTGATCGGCCCGCGGGTTGCCCATCATGAGCAGGTTGCTCATGCCAATTACCGCATTTAAAGGCGTGCGGATCTCGTGCGACATGGTTGATAAAAATTCAGATTTGGCCTGGGTTGATTTCTCGGCTTTGCTTATTGCTTTTTCGAGTTGGGCGTTTAGCGCAACCTGATCCTCGCCGCTTTCTTTCAGCTGTTTTATATTTTTTAAAAACGCCGTATAAAAATGGCTGTGTATAAATATCAACAGGATAAAGTTGGCAAAAAGGGTAATAATAATAGTTGATTGATCTATCCTGTCTGGCTTAATTCCGATAACGTACCCCTTTGTAAATTCAATAATCATGAAAATCAACACAGGTACTGTGTTTAACAACGAGTAAATCAGCCCGCCCGTTTGCCCAAGCATATAATAGCTAAATACGATAACCAATATAATTACCTGTACCGTAACTATATTCACGGTTTGCAACGTAATATAAACTATGCTAATGTTAACAATAGTGCCTGCACTAAGCAGTAAATGAGATATTAAACGCCATTGAGGCCGGTATGTTAAAAATTTAAACAGTGCGGCAACACAAACCATTAATGCGCCTGCCGTATAAGCCAGCATAGTTTGCCCCTGGAAATAAACGCTCATCAAAACGGCCCCTAAGGCAATGAAAACCAAAGGAAACCCAAAATACAGCAAGCGGATACGCGCCTGATCAAGAAAAGACTGCTCCTTTGATAAAATGCTAAAAATTGAAAAATTGAAAAAGTTTACTCCCTTACTCATGATTAAAGCACATTGCTAATACCAAACGCTATAGCCAGTCAATTAAGATTGAAAGCTATTTTAGTTTTGTATTTCGCAGCTTCTCATTCATGCAATTAGCAAGCCAAATCAATCATATTTTGTTCAATGATGGCTAACTTGGCTTCGGCATCGGCCTTTTTGCGTTGCTCAATCTCAATAATTTCGGGCTTGGCATTGGCCATAAAGCGCTCGTTACCAAGCTTTGCGTTAACAGATTTTAAAAAGCCCAACAGGTATTCCTTCTCTTTTACAAGCCTGGCACACTCGGCAACCGGATCAAGATTTTGACTTAACGGAATAAAAAATTCATCGGTTGAAGCAATAAAATTAACTGCCCCTGAAACTTTATCGGTAACCATAGCAAACTGGCTTATGTTTCCCAATTTGGCTATAATAGCCGCGTACTGGCTGTAATTTATACCCGAGTTTGATTTACATGAAAGCTCCAGCGCCTCTTTAGGCGAAATTTCATTTTTATTGCGAATGTACCTGATTTGCGTAAGGACAATTTTTATGATCTCCACTTCCACAAGTAGCTGTGTATTTATTTCCCCAATATTTGGCAATTGAGCAACAATGCAACAGTCTTTTTCGGCTCGTTCGCCAAATATTTCATCATGCCATAATTCTTCGGTGAGGAATGGCATAAAGGGGTGCAGCACTTTCAAAATATTTTCAAAATACTGAACAGTAGCGGCATAGGTAACTTTATCAATAGGTTGCTGGTAAGCGGGCTTAATCATCTCCAGGTACCAGGCGCAGAAATCGTCCCATACCAGCTTGTAGGTAGCCATTAACGCTTCTGACAAACGGTATTGCCCAAAGTTATCTTCAATCTCGCCCAGGGCCTGGTTAAAACGGCTGCCAAACCATTCAATCGCTATCTCATTAGGATTTTCAAGGCTGTTATCTACTTCCCAGCCTTTTATCAGCTTAAAGGCATTCCATATTTTGTTGGCAAAATTACGGCCCTGTTCGCAGTAACTTACATCAAACATTAAATCGTTACCTGCAGGCGAGCACAACAGCATACCCACACGTACGCCATCGGCGCCGTATTCATTCATCAAATCAATAGGATCTGGCGAATTGCCCAATTGCTTCGACATTTTGCGGCCCAGCTTATCCCGTACAATACCGGTAAGATATACGTTTTTAAAAGGCAGCTCTCCCCTAAACTCATGCCCGGCCATAATCATCCTGGCTACCCAAAAAAACAGGATCTCGGGTGCGGTTACCAGGTCGTTAGTTGGATAATAGTAGTTAATATCCGCATTATCAGGGTCTCTAAAACCATCAAAAACAGATATCGGCCACAACCACGATGAAAACCAGGTATCAACCACATCTTCTTCCTGCGTCAGGTCTTGAGTTGTGAGTGACGAGTTTTGAGTGATGAGTTTAGCTTCAATTAAAGCTTCATCAATATTTTTAGCAATAACATATTTACCGTTTGGCATATACCAGGCGGGAATTTGCTGCCCCCACCAAAGCTGCCGGCTAATACACCAATCCTTCACGTTTTCCATCCAGTGGCGGTAGGTGTTCGTGAATTTTTCTGGTATCAGTTTTATGTCGCCATTCAATACATAATCCAAAGCTGGTTTGGCCATCTCGTCCATTTTGCAAAACCATTGCATCGATAATTTTGGCTCAATAACGGCATCAGTACGTTCGCTGAAACCAATTTGCGATTTATAGTCTTCCACCTTAGCTAAAGCGCCGGCTTCCTCCAATAAAACGGCAATTTTTTTACGGGCGATAAAACGATCCTCACCTACCAAAATCTGCGCTTTCTCGTTCAGCGTACCGTCATCATTTAAAATATCAATAACAGGCAGGTTATGTTTTTGGCCGAGCTCATAGTCATTTAAGTCATGGGCCGGGGTAACCTTTAAACAACCGGTACCAAAATCCATGGTAACATACTCATCCAATATTACCGGAATCTCGCGGTTAATTAACGGAATAAATACCCGTTTGCCATGCAAATGAAAATAGCGTTCATCGTTGGGGTTAACACAGATTGCAGCATCGGCCATAATTGTTTCCGGGCGCGTGGTGGCAATGGTTAAGTAATCAGTATCAAGTATCAAGTCGTCAGACTTTTTTTCGTCTGTTTCATTGACTTGATACTTGATACTTGATACTTGATACTTAATATAGTATAGCTTTTGATTTACTTCTTTACGGATAACCTCCTCATCGCTTACCGCCGTTTTCCCCTGTGGGTCCCAGTTTACCATGCGTACGCCACGATATATCAGGCCTTTTTTGTACAGGTGGATAAAGGTATCTATTACCGCTTCAGACATTTCGGGGTCCATGGTAAATTTGGTACGGCCCCAATCGCATGATGCGCCTAATTTTTTAAGCTGATCGAGGATGATGCCACCATATTTTTCTTTCCACTCCCAGGCATAAGTTAAAAACTCGGGGCGGGTAAGGTCTTTTTTGCTGATGCCGCGCTCTTTAAGCATGGCCACAACTTTGGCCTCGGTAGCTATACTGGCATGATCGGTACCGGGTACCCAGCAGGCATTTTTGCCTTTCATACGGGCGCGGCGTACCAGCACATCCTGTATGGTATTGTTTAGCATATGCCCCATGTGCAAAACACCGGTAACATTTGGCGGCGGAATAACTATAGTATAAGGTTCGCGCTCATCGGGCACCGATTTAAAAAAATCGTGCTTTAACCAGTAACTGTACCATTTATCTTCGGTTTCTTTAGGCAAATATGTTTTAGCAATATTCATAACGCGCAAAAATACGATAGTTAGGGGTTCATAGCAAATAGGTTTTTGCGGTTCGGGTTGCGAGGTTCGGGTTGCGAGGTTCGGGTTGCGGGGTTCGGTGTTGGAGGTTTGGGGCTGCGCGGTTTGAGGGCCAGGCTATCGAAACAAAGTTTAGATAACCGATGCGTGTAACCGGCAACAGATTCAAGCTATAATTTATCCACATTTTAACCGGCAACAGGCAACCCGAACCACGCAACAGATTCAAGCTAATTTGTCCACATTTTAACCGGCAACAGGCAACCCGAACCACGCAACAGATTCAAGCTAATTTGTCCACATTTTAACCGGCCACAGGCAACCCGAACCGGGCAACAGAAACACCTCACAATATTTTTACAATTAAAAAGTTATTATACTACGCAAACATTATTAGTCATGAAATCACTGCATATACACCGTTTTTGGCTCGATGTTTTAAAAAGGTCAAAACTGGGCTTTGTTATAAACTGGTTTAACCGTTAAAAGGTCCGGGCCATCGTTCTGTACATCTTTGCTGTAATTTACTACCTTTAATTTTCAAATAATAGCTATGAAATTAAAGTTCTGGTGTTTCATGTACATGGGTATTTTGTCACTTTCGGTAAATGCACAAACAGCTCATAAAACAAAATCCCAAAAACAAAAACACCAGGCTACCGCACCAACAAAATTCATCGATCCGGCCAATATGGATATATCCGTGAAACCCGGGGACGATTTTTTTGAGTACGCCAACGGCAACTGGATTAAAAACAACCCCATACCGGCCAAAGAAAACCGTTGGGGCAGCTTTGCCATACTACGGCAGGAAAACACCAAAAAGCTTTTGGCCCTATTGGACAGAGTGAGCCGCCAATCTATAACCGAACCTAAAGGCAGCATTAAACAACGCGTTGGCGACCTTTACGCCAGCGGTATGGATAGCCTCACTATCGAAAAGCTGGGTTATTCGCCAATAAAGCCCGAACTGGAGCACATCGACAAAGTCAAAAATCTTGATGACCTTATTAACGAACTAGCTTTTGATCGTGTTAATGGCATATTCGCCCAGATATTCCGGCTGGAGGTTGACCAGGACGATAAAAATATATCAAAGTATATTGTTCGCATCAGCCAGGGAGGCACTACACTACCTGATCGGGATTTCTATTTAAAAAACGACAAGCGATCAAAAAATGCCCAGGACGCTTTAAAAACATTCGCAGCAACGTTGTTCACCTTAACTGGCAGCACAACCAGTGAAGCTGAAAAGAATGCGGCAATAGTTTATAACATTGAAGCTGCTTTGGCAAAAGCGCAGCTTAGCCGTGTGGCCATGCGCGACCCGCATGTTATCTACAATAAATTCCGGTTGGCCGATTTTACTAAAGTTACCCCACATTTAAATTGGACCACACTATTGCCAAAGCTAAATGCCCCTGGCCAGGACAGCATATTAGTTAGTCAGCCGGCATTTTTCAAAGCCGCCGATTCGTTATTGGCGGCCACACCTGTTGAAAACTGGAAAATATATTTTAAATGGAATATATTAAGAGCTGCTTCAGTAAGCTTAAGTTCGCGTTTTGTACAGGCTAGCTTTGCTTATAACAGCGCCTTAACCGGCGAAAAAGAACAAGCACCACGAAACGAGCGGATGAGCTATGTTGTTGATGCAACACTTGGCGAATTATTGGGACAACTGTTTGTAGAAAAATATTTCACCCCGGCTGCCAGGCAGCACATGATAGCGCTTGTAAACAACCTGAAAACAGCCATGGGCGACCGAATTAAACACCTGGATTGGATGAGCCCTGAAACAAAGGAACATGCGTTAAAAAAACTGTACGCCTTTACAGTAAAAATAGGGTATCCTGATAAATGGGAAAAATACAGTGGGGTAGTTATAAACCGTGATAACTATGTAGCCAACTTGCGCAGCGTATCCAAATGGCGCTACAATTTCATTGTTAGCCACCTGGGCAAACCTATTGATAAAACCAGTTGGGGAATGACGCCGCAAACCGCGAACGCTTACTACTCTGAAACCAACAACGAAATTGTTTGCCCGGCAGGTATGCTGCAATTCCCTTTTTTTGATTTAAGGGCCGATGATGCCATAAACTATGGTGCGATAGGAGCAATAATGGGCCACGAAATAACGCACGGGTTTGACGATAAGGGCCGCCAATATGACGCCGACGGCGCACTGCGCGATTGGTGGAAAAAAAGCGATGCCGAGAAGTTTAAAGCGCTTACCAACCGGCTGGTAGTGCAATACAATAAACTTACTATATTGGATACCCTGCGTATAAATGGCAAACTCACCCTTGGCGAAAACCTTGCTGATTTAGGAGGCTTAAACATTGCCTATGAGGCTTTCCTGAAAACAAAACAAGGCCAATCGACCGATACGATAGACGGTTTTACACCCAAACAGCGTTTCTTCCTGTCATGGGCACAGGTATGGCGCAGTTTGCAACGCCCCGAAGCAGCAGCCAAGCGCATCCTTTCAGATCCGCACTCGCCCGATAAGCACCGCGTTAACGCCACCTTAACCAACATTAGTGCCTGGTACCAGGCCTTTAACATTAAGCCGGGGGATAAAATGTACAAAAAACCAGATGACAGGACGGAGATTTGGTAACTTTTTTAGTAGCAAGTAGCAAGCATCAAGATAGGGCCCCTGCGGACAACACCTCCTTAATAAATATTTTTTCAAGCTTTAAAGGCTAAATCATAAAACTATTTTATACCTTGATCACCTAATAAATAACTTTTTTACCTTAAACCTGATTACAATATGGGACTCGGCGCACCTGAAATCATTTTAATTATTATTGCATCGCTCATCTGGCTTATTCCTGCAATTTGGGGGTACAACGCGGGTTCAGCAAGAACCATCGGGTCAGTTGGCGGGTTGTTATTAGGTTTGTTTTTTAGCATATTAGGTGTAATTATAGTTTATTGCACCAGGCGAATAGATGAAAAACCATTTTATGGCTTCCCCAATCAATCGCCAGCCGATGAATTGCAAAAGTATAAGCAGTTGTTAGATAGCGGCGCAATCACAGAAAACGAATATAATGTTCAAAAGGGCAGAATTTTAAATTCAAACTGAAAAGCTTTCGGGCAAAGTGGCCTCCCAAACTTTACAGCCTCCAAACATTTCAACCTTAAAACATCCCTGCCAAACAGTTATCTTTGCGGCTGTTATGATTATCCAGCAGTTCTACGACAAAGGTTTGGCGCATGCATCGTACGCCGTTATCCGCACAGGTAAAATGATCCTTATTGATCCGGCACGCGATCCTTTGCCATATTATTCCCTTGCAGCCCAGCACAATGCCGATATCGTTGGCGTTATTGAAACCCATCCGCATGCCGATTTTGTAAGTTCTCACCTGGAAATTCACCAGGTTACCGATGCCGTTATTTATTGCAGTAAGCTTACCGGCGCCACCTATCCCCATGAAACTTTTGACGATGGCGATGTTATCCAGCTGAATGATGTAAAGCTGAAAGCCATAAATACCCCCGGCCACTCACCCGATTCTATTTGTATTTTACTGGTAGACGAAGAGGGTAAAGAAACAGCCGTTTTTACCGGCGACACCCTTTTTGTAGGTGATGTTGGCCGCCCCGACCTGCGCGAAAGTGTGGGCAACATTACAGCTAAAAAAGAGGAACTGGCCAAACAAATGTACCTGAGCACCCGCCATAAGCTAATGACGCTACCCAAAAACGTTATTGTTTACCCGGCACATGGCCCCGGATCATTATGCGGCAAAAACATGAGCACCGAACTGCAAAGTACCATCGGCCGCGAAATACAGGAAAACTACGCCCTGCAACTGATGGACGAGGCAACCTTCATCAAAACCCTTACGGCCGACCAGCCTTTTGTACCAAAATACTTTGGTTATGATGTGGAGTTAAATAAAACCGGCGCCGCTAAATTTCAGCAAAGTATTGATAACATCGTAAAATTCGAGGCCGATATTCAATTACAGGAAAAAATCGCGGTTATAGATAGCCGGCCTAAAACACTTTTCAAAGCCGGCCACATTCCAGGCGCTATCAACCTGCAGGATGGCGATAAGTTTGAAACCTGGTTAGGCTCGATACTGCAGCCCGACGAAAAATTTTACCTGGTTGCAGAAGATGACGCTACTGCCGATTTACTGGTAAAAAAAGCTGCCAAAATAGGTTACGAAACCAACATCATGGCTATACAGCTATCGCCCCAAAATACAAGCGATAACCTCCTCAACCTGGATATTGAAGATTTTAAGGCCAGGCCCGAAAATTACACCATCATAGATGTCAGGAATACCAACGAAGTAAACGACGGCAAAATATTTAAACAGGCTATAAGCATCCCCCTTCCCGAACTGCGGGAGCGAATTGACGAAATACCTGTAGATAAACCCATTGTTGTGCACTGCGCAGCGGGTTACCGCTCGGCTGCCGCAACAAGTATTGTAGCAGGGGCCATAAGCGAAGTTCCTGTTTATGACCTTGGCGAAGTTGTGACAGCGTTTAACCCCACCCAATCCACTCCGCTGGTAAGCGGAAGGGCTTTGGATCATGCAGGAAAAGTCTCTCCTACAGGTGGAGATTTAGAGGGGGCCGAATGAACCATCAACTCTCAATAGTTACAACCGCCGATGGTTCAAAAACCATTTACAACGCCGAAGTAGGCGAGCTTTACCACTCGCGCAACGGGGCGCTGCAGGAGAGTCTGCACGTGTTCATAAACGCGGGGCTTAACTATTTTCTTGATCAAAATGATACAACAGGGGTAAGTATATTAGAAGTTGGCTTTGGTACAGGGCTCAATTTTTTATTGAGCGCAGATGCTTGCACAACAAAGCAAATCGATCTTAACTACACCGGTATTGAAGCATACCTGCTTACAGCACAAATGATGAGCCAGACCGGTTATGATGATTATACCCCTGCCGAATTGTGGGAGTCGTACTTAACAAATTACCGCGCGGCTTTAACCGGTTCTGTAAACATTAACGATAATTGCCGGCTACAAATAGCCAACTGCAAATTATTGAATTTTCCATCCGGCCGGCAATATGATATCATTTATTTCGACGCTTTTGCAGCATCCCACCAGCCCGAAATGTGGGAACAGCAAGCCATTGGCCATGTTGCCGGTTTTGTAAAGCCCGGCGGTGTATTTGTTACCTATGCCATAACCGGCAACCTTAAACGGATGCTTAAAGCGCTTGGTTTTAGCATACAAAAGGTACCGGGCGCCGCAGGCAAACGCGAAATGCTGCGGGCAATAAAACTCCGTTAAGTCAATAGTACTAAGTCGTAAGTCCAAAGTTGATTTTTTTGACTTGGAACTTAAGACTTTGGGTTAAAGACTATCCGTCAATTTATCGATGACACGACACTACCAGCTTACATAAACCGGAAACCTACATTAAATTTAAGGGTAAAACCATTATTGGCCGGTAGCTCGCGGTAAGCAGAAAACTGGCCCTGGGTGTTGGCGCTCCGGGTAGCATATATAATAGGCCCGCCGCAAAGGGTAAAAGCAAAACGCGAATTTGTTGGTGCATAATTAATAGATGGGCCAACCATTAAACGGGCACCGCCTTCGGCCTCATCGGTTTCCCAAAAGCCTTCTAAGTCCTGCCCTACCGCTTCAAAGCCACCAAAAAACTGGCCGGTAATATGCCTGTGTACACCAACGCTTGTAACAATATCAAGGCCATCGCGGTTGGTAGCAAAGGCTTTTTCTAAGCGAACGTTAGCCCCTATCTTCCACCGCGTAACGTCGTAGGCGGCGGTTATCCTGCTAAATGCCACGTTATCGTTATTAAACTCATGCCTGAAACCCAGGCCTGCCCCTATACGGAAACCCATAGGCTGGTTACCGCCTATAAAATCGCGCAGCAATTCGGCCTGCTCCAAAGTATGCACGCTGCCATTGTTGCTAAAACCGGTACCTAAAGTGGCCAAAAAGGTAAATTTTGCCCCTAAATAGCCTTTTGCAGATATATTTTGGTCAACCCCGTCAAAACCCAGCGGTGTAACGGTATGCTCGCCGTAACCGCCCGAGTAATTCACGCTCCAGTTTCGCCCCGATGGGTTTAAGGTGTTAATGGTATATAAAAATGGCTGCGGCTGTTCAAGCGTACTGTTTTGCGGCGAGGTTTGCATCAATTGCTGTGCCTGGCAGCATTCAATTATCAGCATTAAAAAAAACACAGAAAGGTAGATTTTCTTGATCATGGTTTTACAGTTATGAGTTGGCCAATAAAGTTAATTAATATTACCTTTAAATTAATACCGGGATAAGTTTGCATTAAAGATGTTATCATACCTTTGCAAAAAACACCGCACCATACTATGCCTTTAAAAGCCCCTGAAATTGCACCTACCTCAACCATCGCCTTTCAACGCCTGCTTATTATAATGGACGACCTGCGGGCCAACTGCCCCTGGGACAAAAAGCAAACGCTTGAAAGCCTCAGGCACCTCACTATTGAAGAAACCTACGAGCTAAGCGATGCCATTTTGGGCGATGATAAGCAGGAAATTAAAAAAGAGCTGGGCGACATTATGCTGCACCTGGTTTTTTACTCAAAAATAGCTTCAGAAACCAATGATTTTAACATCACCGATGTATTAAACGGGGTTTGCGATAAACTCATAAACCGTCATCCGCATATTTATGGCGATGTGGAAGTACAAAATGAGGAAGACGTAAAACGTAACTGGGAGCAAATTAAGCTGAAAGAGGGCAATAAATCGGTTTTGGGTGGTGTACCATCCTCATTACCAGCATTGGTAAAAGCATCGCGCATACAGGAAAAAGCCCGGGGCGTGGGTTTTGACTGGGAAGAGAAAAACCAGGTATGGGCCAAGGTAGAAGAAGAACTGCAGGAATTTAAAAATGAGTTTAACGCCGAAGACGAAACCACCATTGATCATGAAAAGGCCGAGGGTGAATTTGGCGACTTGTTATTCTCGCTTATTAATTATGCCCGCTTTATTAATATTAACCCCGAGAACGCGCTTGAAAAAACAAACCAGAAATTTATAAAACGTTTTCAATACCTGGAGTTAAAAGCCAAAGAACATGGCAAGCAGCTACAGGATATGAGCCTTGCCGAAATGGATATTTTTTGGAACGAAGCAAAAAAACTATAAAATTTCGCATCCGGCTGTAGCGTTTATATGCTTATATTCGTAATGACAACAAATAACAAAAATATGAAGCGTAATTTATTTTACTTACTCCCGCTGTTGTTAACCTTACTTGCAGCCTGCGCCAAAAACTCAGGAACATCAGTTGTAGTATCTGCACCGGTAGGAACTTTTAACGGCCAGTTTAGGCTCCTGACTAAAAACTCCACCGGTAAATATGATACCTTGAAAGATTCGATAATCTTGAAAATGACCAATGCATATCATTTTGCGGTAACAGCCGATACCATCGTAAAACATGCAGGCAGCCACGGTACTTTTGCTTTTGATGGTTACTACATCCAGTTTAACGATAGCACTTTTAAATCGGGCGTGCCACGTACCAAAAATCATTTGGTAGGCGTTTACCAATATATTTACGATGGCACCAACTTTAAAATGTTACGTGCAAGCTCATCTACCAGCCCAGATACTATAGGCCGTTATGACCTTGTAAAAACTGCAAACTAATTATTATTGTTTTTAACTGAAACGCCGTCGCCCATATTTTGGTGGCGGCTTTTTTGGTAAGTCGGGGTAACCCGGTTTAATAATTAGCTACTACTATTGATGCCTGTATATGGGGTTAATAGAAGTTTAAAGCAGAATGCACAAAGCTTAAAGCTAACACATTGATTTTCTATCGCTAAAAGCAATATATGATGAAATTAATTAATAGATTCTATATAACAGGAAAATCTTTTTTATTTGTATCAATAGGGTTGTTTATTGCGTAAGTACATAAAAAACAACACAATATTTAAGCGGAATTAAACACACTTAATGCATCCACCCAAAGGCATTACTGAAGAAGAAATTATCAGCCAATGCAAAAAAGGCAGCCTTAAATACCAGGAAATGCTGTATAAGCAGTTTTATGGCTACGCCATGGGTATAAGCCTGCGTTACAGCCTTAACCGCGATGACGCTTTGGAGGCTGTAAATGATGCTTTTATTAAAGTATTTAATGCCGTGCATAATTACAATACAGACAAACCCTTTAAAGCCTGGCTACGTACAATTGTAGTGAACACCGCTATCGACCGTCGGCGCAAGGATCTGAAATTCCAGTTAAATGTTGAGTTGGATAATGCCGCGCCCATAAGCAGTAATATGGGTACGGTTGATAATTTAAATGCACAAGACATATTAAAGATGATGAACGAGCTGCCTGCCATACAGCTTACCATTTTTAACATGTATGAAATAGATGGTTATAATCATGATGAAATTGGCAATATGTTAGCTATCCCGGCAAGCTCATCGCGCGTTTATTTGAGCAGAGCTAAAGAACGATTAAGAAAAATATTAAGGCAAGAAGCACAAAACCATGGATGATCAGTTGGATAACGACTTAAAGAACCGCATCAGGGAGGTGTTTGATAATTACGAAGACACCACCGCCGACGAGGGCTGGCTGCTGCTCAGGGAAAAATTCCCCGAGGAGGAGAAAAAGCGCCCTATGGTTTGGCTGTGGTGGGCAAGCACAGCAGCCGGCCTGCTGCTATTTTTAGCCATTGGCGTATGGATGCTAAACAACAAACAAAAAGCAAACAGTACTAATACCGCTGTTATAAAACCGGTTAAGCAAAATACCCGGCATCAACAAGCCGTACAAATTGATAGCGTTAGCCGCATAGCGGCTAACACGGGCTCAGGTAATAGTAATTCTGCTGATACTACAATATCAGCCCAAAACAATATTGCCCAAAATCAGAACAATCCACGTAAAAAGCCGGCAATAAACAACCCGGCTGTAAATGCCGCTGCCGGTAGCCAAAATAGCGTGGCAGCTTTCACACCATCAACCAAAATACCTGTAAATGCTCCTGCGGTTAAACAGCCACAGGTTAACCCAAATAACAGGACAAACAGCACGGTTAACCAACTTGCTGCCCAACAGCCTGCTGCTGGCAATAAACAACCCGTTATTGTAGCCACACCAGGCACTAAAGCAGATAGTATTAAAACCGTTGTTACTAATGCAGGCAAGCAGCAATATGCAGCAAATCCGGTTGTTGCACCAGCTACCAAAACTACTACCACTAACGTAACACCCAATGCGGCAAACCAGCAGCCTACGCAGGCCAAGCCATCATCGGCCAATGCCATGGCTACAATGCTTGCTGCCGATAATTTGCAAACACCAA
Source organism: Mucilaginibacter sp. P4_C11 (assembly GCF_056402115.1). Classification (NCBI taxonomy): domain Bacteria; kingdom Pseudomonadati; phylum Bacteroidota; class Sphingobacteriia; order Sphingobacteriales; family Sphingobacteriaceae; genus Mucilaginibacter; species Mucilaginibacter sp. P4_C11. Next base: position 116,635 of record NZ_JBFUIA010000015.1, read on the forward strand.
AGGCAAAAGACAAAGCTGCCGATGATAAAAAGGTAAAGTTTGGCATTTACGCAGCCACCTTTTTTAACTATGCCAAAGGGAGCGCCAACCAGGTAAATGCCGGGGCTGGTTTTACATCCGATATCAGGCTTAGCAAAAACCTTAAACTTTCTACAGGGGTTGCCTTAGCGCAAAACACACTTAAATACAACAGCAGCGTACCGCCAAACCCAAGCGCAGCCAATGCGGTAACATTTGCTGCTGCAGCACAGGATAACAAGCTGGTACCGGCTTCTTCGTTCCCGGTATTTAAAAATTATAATGCCAGTTTGGTAGGCCTTGATGTACCTATCAATTTAAAATACGAGTTTAACCCCGAAAAAACAGATGCTTATTTCTCGGCTGGTTTAAGTTCGGGTACGTTTATTAATGAGGCTTATACCACCAGTTATGGCATCCCACATAATTCGTTGCTAGGCGGCGCAACCCAGCAAACATCCGAAGAAACAAACCGCCAAAGTTTCAATGGTTTCTATTTTGCCAGAACGCTGAATTTATCGGTGGGCGTAGGCACAGCCTTAGGCAAAAACCGCTTAATTATTGAGCCATTTTTAAAATATCCGCTGCAGGGAATGGGCGCACAGCAGATAAAATTTGGCGCAGGCGGCTTAAATTTGAAGTTTAATTTTGCGGGAAAACGATAGAAAGGTAATTATTCCGGATAAAATATTGGTCTATTTTTTGTATATTTGAATATACCCCGGCAGGGCGGCTATCAAACACAGATAGCCGCCCTCATTTGTTAAAAAAGGAAAACAAAAACATACGAATATATATAAACATTTATATATAAGATAGTTAACTACTATACAAAGTATAAAAAAATATAAGAAAAGTATCAAAGAGTATCAGAAAAGTGCATAAAAAGTGGGAGAAAAGTATGTCAACAGTATGTGTAAAGTGTAGTGTTTAAATGATGGACAAACCAGTCAAAAAATTACTTAAATCTGATAGCCTTCACCGGCGAAATCCGGCTCACGAGCATCGATGGCACAAAAAGCACCAGCAGGCAAATTACCAATGTACCCAGGTTAAGCAGCAATACGTCCCATAAACCAAATTGCACAGGTACAAAGGTCATATAATACGAAGCCTGGTCGAGTTTAAAAAAATGGGTTTGCTGCTGAAAATAGCCCAAACCAAGCCCAAGCGCATTGCCTAACAACAAGCCGAGGCCTATCAGGTAGGTGGCATTATATAAAAATATTTTCCGGATGTTCCAGTTGGATGCACCCATGGCTTTAAGCATACCAATCATGGCTGTGCGTTCTAAAATCATGATCAGCAGGGCCGATATCATGTTGATAACCGCGACAACAACCATCAACACCAGCATCACTACCGAGTTTACATCCAATAATTTCAACCACTCAAATATGTTAGGATAATCCTCCATAACCGTTCGCGATTTTAACCTCACCGGTAAAATTTGATCCAGTTTATCTGCAGCAAAATCCACCTGGTCAAAATCGACTACACGCAGTTCGTACTGCCCTATTTCACCGGGTTTCCAATCGTTCAGCCGGTTTATCAGCGATAGCGAACCTATTACAAATGTTTTGTCAACCTCCTCTACCCCGATATTAAAAATGCCCTTTATTTTAAACTGGCGCTTACGCAAGGGCTCCTGTACAAAATACATCAACAACTTGTCGCCCACCTTCAGCTTTAACCGGTTGGCGGTTTGTTGCGATAGCATGATCTCTTTTTGGGCTTCAACAGAATCTTTAAAGTCGATCACATCGCCGGCAACCATCATCTTTTTAAAGTATGACCAGTCGTACGTTTTATCAACGCCCTTTAGTACCACGCCCTCAATTTCGTTATTAGCTTTAATAATTCCGGGCTTGGTAGCGGTTGGCATTACATGGGTAATCAGCGGGCTTTTACGCATCCGCGCTACAAAACCAGGGTCTTCAACAATAGGCGAGCTCTCGTATGAACTGTTCAGATCGAACTTAATGACGCGTATGTCACCGGCAAAACCGCGAACCTTTTCGCGAATCTCGTGTTTAAATCCTTTTACAATGGCCAATGATAATATCATTACCCCCAAACCAAGCATAATACCAATAATGGCAATACGTACAATCAGTTTTGAAAATGTACGCTTTGACTTGAATGTTATACGGGCTGATATAAAGGAGGCGAAACTCAATGCAGAATGATTTTTAGTACCTTCGCAAATATGCGGTTTTGCTATTAAACCTGCTACTTTTTAAATTGTTTCAAAACAATATTCTATGAAAATTATACCTGTTTTTTTACAAAGCGCTTTAATAGCAGTATTAAGTGTACATACGGCCTGCGCCAATCCGGCTTCTAATTCTAAAACCTCGCTGGCCGAACGAAAAAACGGTAAAAAAATTAATACAGAAATATTGACCGGCGCCGATCAAATTCCGCTGTATTTTGACTATCTTAAGGGAAAAAATATCGGGATGGTTGTTAATCAAACTTCTGTTATTGGCAAAACCCTTACACCCAGTGTTGATAGTTTACTAAAACGTGGCATCAGCATCAAAAAGGTATTTGGGCCCGAACACGGTTTTCGCGGCAATGCCAGCAATGGTGCCGTAGTAAACGATGCCGTAGATGCCAAAACAGGCTTGCCCATCATCTCGCTATATGGCAACAAACATTACAAACCAACGGCCGACGATCTGAAGGATATAAACCTGATGGTATTTGATATACAGGATGTTGGAGCAAGATTTTACACCTATATATCAACCCTGCATTATGTAATGGAGGCTTGTGCCGAAAACAATATCGAACTGATGATACTGGACAGGCCAAACCCGAATGGCTACCTGATTGATGGCCCCATACTGGATACCGCTTACCATTCCTTTGTGGGCATGCATCCTATCCCCATAAGCCATGGCATGACCATTGCCGAATATGCCAAAATGATAAACGGCGAACGCTGGCTAAAAAACGGCGTGCAGTGCAAGTTAAAAATAATAAAAGTGGCCAATTACAGCCACAATATGCCTTATAAGCTGCCTGTAAACCCATCGCCCAATTTAAATACCGAACAATCTATTTTACTTTACCCCAGCACCTGCTTGTTTGAGGGTACAACATTTAGCCTGGGCAGGGGAACTTACTTTCCATTCCTGGTGTTGGGGCACCCCCTGTTAAAGGGCATTTATACTTATTCCTTCACTCCTGTTGGCATCCCCGGCATGAGCGAGAACCCTCCGCAAAAAGATAAACAATGCTTCGGCATGGACCTTAAAAATTACACGCCGAACCAAATAAGAGCTAGCGGGCATATTAACTTATCGTGGCTTATAGAACTTTATAAAGCTTTCCCGGATAAAGAGCATTTTTTTAATGCATATTTTAACAAGTTAGCAGGCGGCAAAGAATTGCAGAAACAGATTGCCGATGGCAAAACAGAGGCCCAGGTCCGCGCAAGCTGGGAACCGGGTTTAAAGCAATTTAACAAAACACGTAGCAAGTACTTATTGTACAATTAATAAACGAAGCAAATAAAACAGCATATACCATGAGAATTGTATTTATGGGCACCCCCGATTTTGCAGTTGCATCGCTTGATGCTTTAATAAAAGCCGGCAGCGATATTGTTGGCGTTGTCACCGCCCCGGATAAACCCGCAGGGCGTGGGCAAAAACTGAACGAATCGGCAGTGAAACAGTATGCGGTAGCCAATGGACTAAAAGTATTACAACCTGAAAAGCTGAAGAATCCCGAATTTTTGGCCGAACTTAAAGGCCTTAAGGCAGATTTACAGGTGGTTGTTGCCTTCAGGATGCTACCTGAAGCTGTTTGGACAATGCCTGCCAAAGGAACCATTAACCTGCACGCTTCGTTGTTGCCACAATACCGTGGCGCTGCACCTATTAACTGGGTAATTATAAATGGAGAGAAGGAAAGCGGCGTAACTACTTTTTTCCTGAAACATGAAATTGATACCGGTGATGTATTGTTTACCGAAAAAATAACCCTAACCGGAACCGAAACAGCCGGCGACTTGCACGACCGGCTGATGAACAAAGGCGCAGGCCTGCTGGTAAAAACAGTAAAGGCGGTTGAAAGCGGCCGTTATCATGAACATCCGCAGGTACAGTTGTTAACCGGTGAAGAGCTTAAACATGCCCCTAAAATATTTAAGGAAGATTGTAAGATAGACTGGTTGCAACCGGCTAAAGCTGTATATAACAAAATCCGTGGCCTAAGCCCCATCCCTACCGCCTATACCGACTTGAACGGTAAACTATTAAAAATTTACGCATCAGAACTTTTGATTGATGAACCGGCGATACAACCCGGGGGCTTCCTTACCGATGGTAAAACATTTTTAAAGTTTGCCGCCAAAGGAGGTTTTATCAGTGTAAAAGACATACAGCTGGAGGGCAAAAAACGTATGGGTATTGAGGATTTTCTGAGAGGGGTAAAATTGTGATGGATCAATCATTAGAACAAGAAAATCCTGACTGGCTTTCATTAACAGAAGAACAGCGAGAAGGGGGGTACTTAAAGCCTATGAAGAAAGTGAGGATGAAGCAAACCTCATTCCGTTGGAGGACATAATTGCGAAATACGCAAAGTGGCCTTTTCTAACTTAGAGTCAAAAACATATTACTTTTTCTGATACTTCCTTGCCAGCTGCATTGTTTTAACCCTTAAATGTTGCGCCTCATTGGCAAGATTGGCCGTACTTGTAATATCGGGCATGTTTTTGTCCTGATACTTTTCAATAACGGGCAGAGTTGCAACTATTTTCAACACAGCATGATAGTCGCCAATTTTTATCTGATTACTATCAATGTGCGCTTTTAAACTGGCAAACCTGCTTATTTTATCCATATATTTCAATTTACTATCGGCTATTAATGCACTAAGCTGCGCCCGCAACACGGTATCTTTTATAGCTGTTAATGATTCGTTTGCCGAAAAGTAATAACCATCTGATTTTGCAGCATAATTGTTAAACGCCTTTAAACTATCGGCTATGCCGCCGTTAAAATGGGTTAGCTGTTCTTCCAGCCTTTGGAGTTGCGGATCTTTTTTTGCCAGGTCGTCATAAATCTCATCCATTAACGAACCCGAAGGCATCCTCTTCAGGCTAAAGTCTGATTTCTCGTCCTTTAACGGTTCGGGCACGTCGGTTTTAGGAGCAATATCTTTCGAAGGAGTGGAGTTACATGCCGAAAAAAACAGGATGATGAGCAGGATTGATAATAAGGCGGTTGCTTTCATAATTGATTATATTTAATAGGATAAGGAATATTTAGTATTGTTACTATTAAGGCTAATGATATTCCAATCAAGCCAAAGTCAAAAATTACAACTTAACGTTTTTTAACACCTGTTATTGCTACTTTTGCGGCCATAAAATACGGAGTACCCGATGGCAAATTACAGCGAGCGCATAGCACTACTAAAAAAACAGATCCAGCCTCTACGCGATCAACTAATTCAACACGAATTATATAAAAATATTAATTCTTTGGATGAATTAACCGTTTTTATGGATCACCATGTGTTTGCCGTGTGGGATTTTATGTCGCTGTTAAAATCGTTGCAACAAAAGCTTACCTGTACTGCCACACCCTGGATGCCAACCGGTAATGCCAATACCCGCTACCTGATCAATGAAATTGTAACCGGCGAAGAAAGCGATGTTGACGAACAAGGCAACCGCACCAGTCATTTTGAACTATACCTGCGCGCTATGCAGCAGGCCGGTAGCGACGCTATTGCTATTAACAATTTATTTCATGAATTAAACTTCGGCAAACATATCGACGAAGCTTTAATTATTGCTGATATCCCGTTGGCGGCCCGCAATTTTATGCTGCATACTTTTGATGTTATCGGCACCAACAAAAACCATGTGCAGGCTGCGGTATTTACCTTTGGCCGTGAGGATTTAATCCCCGATATGTTTGTGAGTATTGTTAAAGAACTCAGCCGCCAACTGCCCGGCAAGGTTGATATTTTGCTTTACTACCTGGAGCGCCACATTGAAGTTGATGGCGACCACCACTCCCACCTGGCCTACGAAATGACCGCCGAACTTTGTGGTAACGACGACTCCAAATGGGAAGAAGCCACCGAAGCCGTACAAGAGGCATTGCAAGTAAGGATCGCCCTTTGGGATGGAATATTGGCAGCTATTAAAGCGCCGGTAGCCGTACAGTAGTGATGTGAGATCATCGCCACTAAAGACATTCATCATTATTACTGCATGCAGTAGCAGGGTCAATATCAACATCAAATCAATCTTGATACTTGATACTTACTACTTGATACTTTTTTACAACTTATTCAGTTCATCCATCAAAACCTTACTTACCCGGTTAAAATAGCGCCTTACGCCAAAGCCCATTACAGTCTGGATGCCGCGGGTGGCATTGGTTAAAAACACTTCATCGGCTTCGTAAAGGATGTCGGGATTTATCTGGGCTTCTGTAATATCTATGTTATTATCCTGGGCAAGCTTTATCACCACCTGGCGCATTACACCTTCTACACAGCCTTCGCTTAGTGCCGGCGTGTACAGGTGGTTCTGGTAATGGATAAATATATTCGAACTGCTGGCCTCGCATAAAAAGCCGCTTTGGTTCAGCAGGAATACATCATCAAGTTTGTTTTGCGTTTTATAGATACCCGCCATTACATAAATAAGCGAGTTACAGGTTTTGATGTTGGATAGGTAATTGGATGGCTTGGGTAATTCGGTAAATACATCCATGATCAACCCCTTCTCGTTCAAAAAGTACCTTGGTTCGTCAGATGCTGTAAGCTCCAGGCAATAGCCCATTTTATTTTGGGTGGGCGTATACAATCCCTCGGCATCCCGGTAAACCGTCAGGCGCAGGCGGCCGTGCCGTACTTTGTTGCGCCTGGCAAGCTCTTCCACAATATCTTTTAAAAACCAGGTATCCATTTGCGAATAGCCATCAATTTTAAGCGCTTTCATGCCGCGTTGCAGGCGGTCGGCGTGCAAATCGGCAAATTTAAGCTGTCCTTTCATCAGGCGCATACTCTCAAACAAACCGTCGCCATATTTAAATGCACGGTTTGCTACGCTAAGCAGCAGGCTGCTTTGAGGGAGTATTTGTCCGTTAAAATTGATTAACACTGGTGTCATTTTCAGATGTGCAGATTACAAGTGTGCAAATGTGCAGATTTTAAAACCGGATTGATTTATAAATGCCGTCTGCTTTATTAAAACTTAAACTACTGGGGAAAAATTATCCATTTAGCCACAAATCATTCTTAATTACTCCTCACTATTAGTATTGGCCTGGTTATCAGCCGCAGTATACCTGCGCCATTTTAGCAGCACGCTTTCAAAATCGGGTGGCAGGGGCGATTCAAACAGTACCTGCTTTTTCTGGGTTGGGTGTAAAAAGCCCAGGGTTTGGGCATGCAGTGCCTGGCGGGGCATCAGCTCAAAACAATTCTCTACAAATTGTTTGTATTTACTGAATACGGTTCCTTTCAAAATCTTATCTCCGCCATAGGTGGCATCGCTAAACAAGGGATGGCCAATATGCCGCATGTGCGCGCGAATCTGGTGAGTGCGACCGGTTTCCAGCTGGCATTCAATCAGGGTAACATACCCCATACGTTCCAATACCTTGTAGTGCGTTACCGACCATTTGCCTTTCTCCGGGTCGTCATAAATAGACATTACCCGCCTATCGGCAATACTGCGGCCAATATAGCCCGTTACGGTGCCATCTTCAACCAAATCGCCCCAAACCAGGGCTATGTATTTGCGGGTAATGGTGTGGTCAAAAAACTGCTTGGCCAGCCAGCTCATGGAGCGCTCATTTTTGCTGATGAGCAGCAGGCCCGAGGTATCTTTATCAATACGATGAACCAGGCCCGGCCGGCCATCGTTACCCGGTAATGTTGGCAATTGCTGAAAGTGGTAAACCAAAGCATTTACCAATGTGCCGGTATAATTATTATAACCGGGGTGTACCACCATACCAGCGGCTTTATCAACCACCAGTACGTCATCATCCTCGTAAACAATATTAATAGGGATGTTTTCCGGATAAACCTCCGCGTCGCGTGGCGGATGGGGTAATACAACCGAAATTACATCCAGCGGCTTTACGCGGTAGCTGCTTTTTATAGGCTTATCGTTTACCAGCACATTTCCCAGTTCAATGGCATTCTGGATGCGGTTGCGCGAGGCATTCTCTACCCGGTGCATCAAAAATTTATCAATGCGCAGCAGCGACTGACCCTTATCAACCACAACGCGTAAGTGTTCAAATAAATCCTGTTCTTCCTGCTCTATCAGCTCGGGTTCGTATGCCATTTGGGCGCAAAAGTAATCGTTTTTTGTGGTAGGTTAAGCGTAATATTGCAATAGCATTAAGGGCAGGTTATTTTTATGAATATTGATCTCGAAATTTTTAGTCCGGTACATCAAATTGCAAATCCGTTGTTTGATGCGCACGAGGTTAAAGTTTTTTTGAAACGGGATGATCTCATTCACCCCATGATATCGGGCAATAAATGGCGCAAGCTTAAATACCTGCTCAAATCGGCTCAAAACCAGCACAAAAATCATTTGGTAACATTTGGCGGGGCATATTCCAATCACTTATTGGCAACAGCGGCGGCGGCAGCTAAATTCGGCTTCAAATCTACAGGCATTGTACGTGGCGAAGAGGTTGACAACAACACGCTGTTTTTATGCAAACTGCACGGCATGCAACTGTTATTTACCGATAGGATTAGCTACCGGGATAAACCCGCATTATTCCAAAAACTTTTTGGCGATAATGAGCAGGCTTTTTTTATTGACGAAGGCGGCTCATCTACAGAAGGCGCCCAAGGCTGCGCCGAACTGGTAAACGAACTTACCGACAGCTACGACCATATTTTTTGCGCCTGTGGCACCGGAACCACCGCCGCAGGCATTATTAACGGTTTAACCAGCCACCAGCTTACAACAAAATTCAACGCAATACCCGTGTTTAAAAACGGAGGTTTTATCAGGAATGAGATTAACCGGTTTTTAACCGCTCCCGCCGATTATGTCCTGCATACCGACTACCATTTTGGTGGATATGGAAAAGCAACCGATGAACTTATTGGTTTTGTAAAGCATTTTGTTGCTGCCACCGGCATTGTTATTGAACCTGTATACACCGGTAAAATGATGTACGCTTTATACGACCTGATTGGCAAAAACCATTTTAAACCCGGAAGTAAAATACTGGCCGTCCATAGCGGCGGCATTTGGGGATTATTGGGAATGAAGGATAGGTTTTAAGGAAAGATGGCTAAGAAATTAACTATCCTCACGGCACCTTAACCGCCTGCCGGGCCAGCAATTGCCATTCTTTGCCATTTTTAACCCAAACCAACAAAACACCCAGCTTAACTGCGCCCGGGCCCTTGCCTGCATCATTGGTAGCAGCCGACAATATGTGCCTAACAATAGCGATATTACCCGATATCGTAATTGTTTGCCCCGTAAAATCAATAGCTGTAAAAACTGATGCGCCGCTGGTAAAGCTGTGTATAAACTCCTTTTTGTTTTGCACTTTGCCACTGGAGTGACCGTAGCTCAAGCTATCAGCCGCTATTTTATCCAGGGATAAGCTATCGGCACTTATCATTGTAAGGCGCAAGCGTTCAACTGCATTGGCAACTTCTTTAGTATGCGGATTCTGTTGGGCATCCGCGGCCCCCGGGGCAATAACACTCATAATTATCAACAAAAACAGGATTTTAATGGCGTTAAATATTTTCATGATTTTCAGTTTAGCTGTACAGTACCTCACTTAATTATTTCTTTTGTTTAACCTGGGCCAGCAACCAGGCCGATATATCATTTGCGGCTTTATCATTTTCATATCCCGCCGGTAAACGACCGTTGGTATACTCGTTGTAAAGCCATGGGTCGGCAATAGCCAGTACAGTTCCTTTGCCAAATTTAGCCTGGGCTATCAAGGTTATTCCGTTTTTTACCAAAGCGGGCTTTGCCGGTAAAGTTGTACTTATGGAGCACACGTCTTTCATAAATATTTTTTGCGCGGTTTTAAAAAGCGGGTTGCCGGTGGTCATGATAGCGCCATCCTCAAAATGGCTATCGTCAATTACATGGTTCTGCAGGTCGTTATTAAAATTCATTCCGAATTTATTGGCCAGTATATTAAAGTGAGGCAGTTCAACATTGGCGCTATCATTCGCAAGCATTACCAATACACCACCAGCTTTTACCCATCGGGCAATTGCACCGGCATCTTGTTCGGTTATGTAGTTTGGTTTTGGGCTCTCTTTTTTAGTATCGGGATCTACAATAATATAAATAGACGTACCCTTTAAATTATGTGCTGAAGGAGCCGCTGGAAGCGAATCTAAAGTAGCGCCGCATTTTTTGAAAGCATCTCCCCAAATAGAATAACCGGTATTTTCCTTTTCGTCCCATAAATAATGGAAACGCTTAGCCTCGCCAGCAACGGTATGCACTTCGCGATTAAAAAAGTAATCTAACCGCACAACCTGCGCTGTTGTTTTGTAGCCCTGGCAAAGCATTAATACACCTATTAAACTTTTTGCAAATAACCGGTAACGCATAATTACATAATTTAAGAGCCAATATAGGTACAAGTATAACTGGTTTTCAAATGTATTGCCGAACAGGCAATTTTATTCGATACCGTAGAGAAATATTTACTACATCGATATAGTTATATCGAAGCTAAAAGCAAAATGCATAAGGCTTAAACCAATAATAAAAGTTAGCGGCCAGGCCGTGATGAATCGCGGATGCAAACCTGGGTGGGTAAAACAACCGTTTCAAATTCGGTTACAGGCCTGCGGCTCTCAATCAAACTGATAAGCATTTCAGTAGCTTTTTTACCTATTTCAAATCCAGGCTGGTAAACTGTGCTTAACGATGGGTTTAAAACATCGGCCAATTGGGTATTGGTAAAGCCAAGCAAGGCAATATCGGCAGGTATTTTAAAGCCCAGCTTATGCAGCAACATCAAGGTTGTGGTAGTTATCCTGTCAGATGCTGTAAAAATAGCGTCGGGGCGATTGGGCGAAAGGAGTAATTCGTTAAGCGCGTTTTCAATCTCAATGAGGTCTTTACCACCGTGAAGGCAATATTTTATAAACCCGTCGTTTTGCTCCAGGTTGTTTTGGGCAAGGGCAGCCTGGTATCCTTTTAAGCGCTCGGCCGTGATAGATACATTTACCGAACTAGTTATATGGGCAATTTTGCGATACCCGGCCTCAATTAATGATTGTGTTGCTTTAAAAGCCCCCTGAAAGTTATCGGCAATCACTTTGTGCGTATCAATTTCGTCGCTTACACGGTCAAAAAAAACAATAGGCAGACCCTTTTCGTGAAGATCTTTGAGGTGGGATATATCGGCAGTTTCTGTTGATAAGGAGATAAGCAAGCCATCAATTGCGCGGTACATCAAATGGCTTACGTTTAATTTTTCAAGCTCATACGATTCATGGGTTTGGGTAATAAACACATTATAGCCACTGGCGTGGGCAACAAACTCGATGCCGTTAATCACCTGCGAAAAAAAATGATTATCAATCGTTGATACAACTATACCTAAAGACTTGCTGTTACCCTTTTTTAAGCTGCGGGCCATGTGGTTGGGCTGATAGTTAAGCCTTTTTGCACACTCGCGCACAAGTGCTTTGGTTTTTTCGCTTATTTCATAACTATCCTTGAGCGCTTTAGATACCGCCGATGTGGAAATCCCCAGCTCTTTAGCAATATCCTTTATGGTAACAACCGCGAAATTCATATCCCTTTTTAGCTTTAATGGCAAGTTTAGCTACAATTGTAATTTATTGCAGCTAACAAACCTAAGATAAGTGAGATAAATTTCGGTGAAAAGTAGCGCGATTAAATTGTTACACGCCGCCAAAAATAGAAAAGCCACCATCCACACAAATCATAGACCCGGTTACAAATTTAGATGCATCGCTTAGCAGCCATACTAATGCGCCAATCAACTCATCCGGGTGGCCAAAACGTTTAAAAGGCGTTTGCTTTATCACCAGCTGGCCACGGTCGGTATAGCCCCCTTCGGGTTTGGTCAGCAGGTTCCGGTTTTGTTCTGTCAGGAAAAATCCAGGCGCAAGGGCATTCATCCTGATGGCATCGCCATAACGATTAGCCAGCTCAACGGCAAACCATTGGTTGTAACAATCAACAGCCGCCTTGCCTATATTGTAGCCCAATACTTTGGTAATAGCCCGCTTTGAATTCATTGATGAGATATTAACAATACTGCCTTTACCAGTTTGCGCTATGGCCTCGCCAAATACTTGTGTGGGGATGATGGTGCCCCAGGTATTTAAATCCATTACGGTTTTCATGCCGGCTATATTCATTTTAAAAATGTCTTCATCGGGCTGTAAAACACCTTGCGGCATGTTACCCCCTGCCCCATTTACCAGGCCATCCAGCCTGCCAAACGTATCCATCAGTTTGGTTTTAGCGGCTTGCAGTTCTTCTTCGTTTAAAACATCGGCAACCAATGCTACCGCTTTGCCGCCATTTTGATTGATGGCATTGGCACGCTCTTCGGCAACCTGGGCATTGCGGCCCAAAATACCTACGGCGCCGCCTGCTTCAACAATACCGTTTATAAAGGCGCTGCCCAATATGCCCGTTCCACCTGTTACTACAATTACTTTACCGGCTAAAGAGAAATTATTTTCCAATGTATATTATTTTATTGATGGTGATTACCTGAGATCTGTAATGGCAATGGGGTCCATATCGGTATAGTCAAGGTTCTCGCCTGCCATACCCCAAATAAAGCTATAGCTTGCCGTACCGCTACCCGAGTGGATGCTCCATGGCGGCGATACCACGGCATCGTAATTATTCATAGTGATATGGCGGGTTTCGTTGCCCTCGCCCATGTAATGGAATATCTTTTGCCCCTCGGGAACATCAAAATAAAAATAAGCTTCCATCCGTCGGTCATGTACATGCGATGGCATGGTATTCCATACGCTACCCTCGTGCAAAATGGTAAGCCCCATAACCAGCTGGCAGCTTTTGGTGCCTTCCAGGTGGATGTATTTATTAATAGTACGATGATTTGCTGTTGATGCCGAGCCAAGAGTGACTTTTACAGCATCGGCATGGGTTAACAAGGTTGTTGGGTAGGTTGCATGGGCCGGGGCCGAAAGCAAGTAGAAAACTGCCGGCTCATTGCTGTTTTTACTGGCAAAATGTACGCTTTTAGTGCCCTTGCCAATGTACAGGCAATCAAGTTTTTTTACATCATAGGTAATGCCATCGGCAATTACAACGCCATCGCCCGCCACGTTGATAATACCAATTTCGCGGCGCTCTAAAAAATACTGCGCACGCAGGTTTGGATAATTTGGCAGCAGCAGTTGGGTATCCGTTGGATTGGCAAAGCCAACTATCATACGGTCATAGTGGGTATAAGTACAATTGATTGCACCTTTTTGTACCTGCTTATCTATCAAAAAACGCGACCGTATGGTAGCAGTATCATATCGCTTAAAATCCTCCGGATGTACACTTTGTATTACTTTCAATGGTATCATGTATTAAGGTTAATCCATGCAATTCTACAACCCGCGCTATTAATTAAAAAGATATCCTTCGCTTATTTTTACTTCAACGTTGTAGTAGCTGTAGTAAAGGTATAAATATTATCATTTGTCGTTGAGCATAGTTGCAAAACCAGCATGCACCGTGTGAATGTAATGCTTATAGCTTCATACTTGCAGACCCATTAAAACCCATAAAATACCTTTTACAATAAAATATATCTCCTTAATAATTAATAATTTAAATAAAATGTTTCTGTAGCAGAAAACTTTTTTCAAAAAAATGAGTTTTTAGCATTAAATCATTAAGATTCTTAATGACGTTTATTAATAAATTAAAACTATGAACTATTCTACATTGAAGAAATCAGCCGCGTTGTCGTTTGCATCTTTGATGGTTGTAGGTATGGCTAATGCTCAAACCGATTCCACCAAAACAGCAACTACTACCACGACTGAAGCCTCTACCGCCAAGGTATTTGGTGGTATTGGCCAGTACAACACATTCAGTATTGGCGTTAGCGCCGGTATCACTGATGGGCTTGTTCCGTTTACCATTAACACTACCAACAAATTTAAAGCTGATTTGGGTTATGGTTTGTATTTAAGGCAGCAGCTATCGCACACATTCAGCTTGCAGTTAGACTATTTAGGTGGCAAGGTGCATGGCATAGACGAAGCTGGTAAGCCTAAGTTTGGCATTACCGAATACAAAACCAGTTTTAACTCTGTGGCTTTAAGCGGCGTGTTCAATATTGCAAGTGTTAGCTTTTTACACCGCAAAAACAGCGTTAACTTTTATGGTTCTGCAGGTTTAGGTTTAGACATGTACAAACCTAAAATGTATGTTACGGATGCAGGTGCCACAGTGAATGACCCTTACGGACACACCGTAAAAGAATTATACGCACCTGTTGGCGCTGGTGTAAAATTCAGACTATCTGATGCGGTAGCCCTGAACTTAGGCTACACTGTCAGCTTTGTACAAGGTTATAATTTTGCAGGCAAAAACACCTACCCAACTTTCAGCCACTACTCTTATACCTATGGTGGGTTAGAGTATACTTTTGGCCCAAAATCAAAACAGAACTTAACATGGGTTAACCCGGTTGCTCAAATGTATGATGAATTGTACGATGCAGCCCTACGCCAGGAAGTTGAAGCTTTAAAAGGCCGTGTAACCAATGTTGAAACCGCGGTTAGCGACCTGAAAAAAGATTCAGATGGTGACGGTGTTGCCGATCAGTTTGACAAATGCCCGGGTACTGCTGCAGGCAGCGTAGTTGATGGTTCTGGTTGCGTTATTGTATTCCCCAAACCGGATTCTACTTTGAGCGCTAAGCCTATTGCCACTCCTTACTCAAACATCCAGTTTGAATTTGACAGCTCGGTATTACGTACTTCATCTTACCCGGTATTAGATGCCACATCGGCTGATCTGCGTGCTTCTGGTAAAGGTGTTGAAGTTGATGGCTTTGCTTCAGCTGAAGGTACAGCGGCTCACAACCTTTCATTATCAAAAGACCGCGCTAACTCTGTAAAAACTTACCTGGTTAACTCTGGTGTTGATGCCAAGAAAGTAAAAATCAAAGGCTACGGCGAAACTAAGCCAATTGCTGATAACTCAACAGAAGATGGTCGTGTATTAAACCGTCGGGTTCAGTTCAAACAAAAATAATTGTTAATAAAAACATTATTTGCGAAAGCCCCGGATAACCCGGGGCTTTTTGTGTTTAAACACGATTTAAGGATTTTACAGGATTAACAGGATTTTTTCTGTAAAATCAAGTATTCACAATTTGGCTGTAAATATTTAAACAGATTATATTTAGTTTAAAACTTAAATACACCACATTGTCTTACGCTGTTTCGGGCAGATTAAAATAGGATCAAGCGATTTAAAATCAAAAAAATGTAGTCTATGCCCCTATACTATTTTCGGCTTTGGTACAAAAAGTAACTTTAAACAATTTAAACATACTTTTCACCCAATCGGTTCAAAAACCGCCTAAATTTTGTTTTTTGGGGCTTTTTAGTAGATTTGTATAAACCAAAATTGATATGTACAACCTACTTGTTTCACCCCAAAACGTTCAGGCTTCGTTGCAGAAGCATGTACTTGCCGATGGCTTCGATCTCACTTTTGATATGGAAAAAAGTAAGGGCGTATATATTTACGATTCGAAGAACAACCGGACACTACTTGATTTTTTTACCTGCTTCGCCTCGGTACCTTTAGGTTACAATCACCCCAAAATGGTGAACGACGAAGAATTCAAAAAAAACCTGATGCTGGCGGCCTTAACCAACCCGTCCAACTCCGATATATATACTACCCAATACGCGCAATTTGTTGAAACCTTTTCAAGGGTTGGCATTCCCGATTATTTACCGCACGCTTTTTTTATAGCAGGCGGTTCATTAGCCATAGAAAACGCGCTAAAGGTTGCCATGGACTGGAAAGTGCAAAAGAATTTTGCCAGGGGCTATACCAAAGAGCGCGGCTTTAAAGTGATACACTTTGAACACGCGTTTCATGGCCGCTCGGGCTATACCCTGAGCCTTACCAATACGGTGCCCAATAAAACCAAATGGTTTGCCAAGTTTGACTGGCCAAGGGTATCTGTACCCTATATGAATTTCCCGTATAGTGACGCCAATCATGAAGATTTGCTGCAACGCGAGCAATTGTCTGTAGCCCAGATCAGACAAGCTTTTGAAGATAATAAAGATGACGTTTGCGCTATTATTATTGAACCCGTACAATCAGAAGGCGGAGATAACCACGTACGTAAGGAATTTTTAGAAAAACTGCGCGAGCTTGCCGATGAATATGAGGCTATGCTCATTTATGACGAAGTGCAAACCGGCGTTGGCCTTACAGGTAAATTTTGGTGTCATGAGCATTTTGGCCCCAAAGCACGGCCAGACATTTTGGCCTTTGGTAAAAAAATGCAGGTTTGTGGCATATTGTGCAGCAACCGGGTTGACGAGATTGAGAATAATGTATTCCATGTATCATCGCGCATTAACTCAACCTGGGGAGGTAGTTTGGTTGATATGGTACGGTCATCAAAAATAATGGAAGTAATAGCCGAAGATAATCTTTGCCAAAATGCCGCCGAAATGGGCGACTATTTGCAAAACCAGCTCAGCGATATTTCGGCCAGGATGCCTGTCATCGGCAATGTGCGTGGCAAGGGGCTGCTTACAGCCTTTGATTTTCCCGACAAAAACAAGCGCGATAATTTCATCAACAAAGGGTTGGATAATAATATCATGTATTTAGGCTGCGGTGATAAAAGTATCCGTTTTAGGCCAGCGCTTATTATTGAAAAAAGCCATATAGATACCGGACTTGAAATGCTGGAGAAAATAGCTAAAACCCTATAATCGACAATAACGTATTTAAAAAAACAGCTGAACTACAAACACCGTATCCTAATATTTAATATATGTTTTAGGGATTGTTGAGTCCAAAAAGGGTTGAAATATTAACATAAGCTATTTTTTTACCAAAATACGCTATATTTTTAATTATTATTCCCGTTAGATTTGTCCATTCCTGTTAGAATCAAATCTAGTTCATCATGAGCAAACATATAGAGAAATTAAAAAAACAACTTGTTGAAGTTGCAGAAGTTGTTAACTCATTTCAGTCAGAAGCCGTGCAGGTACGCATCATTGATAGGCTGCTGGATGTAATGATTGAGTCGGAGAGAGCAGATGCCGATGGTTCTGAAATTTTTAGTAAAAAAGGCCGTAAATTACGCTTAGACGATGAAAGTTCTGCCGCTGGGGGGCGTAAAAAGCCAGGCGCAACAAAAATATTGAACCAATTGCTAAGCACCGACTTTTTTGATGAACAGCGTTCCATCTCATCAATAGCTAGCTATTGTAAAGAGCAATTTGATTCGGATTTCAAAACTTCGGAGTTATCGGGCATCCTTTTAAAATTGGCAAATGAAAATAAACTAAGACGGGAAAGAAGCAATGAAAACAATCGTTTTGAATACATCAAAGCTTAAATAGACAAACCAATATTATAAAATAAGCCGCTATTTGTTTAAAATAGCGGCTTATTTTATTTTCAGTTAAATAATATATTATTTTAAAGCAAATAAATTATCCACGCCTAAAATTTTCCTACTGGTATAGCCTTCAGCATATTTAGCGCCAATGCTTTTACCAAATTCGCTGGCACGCGCAGCAACTACGTTAATAAACTCTGGGGTAGATATATAAGTTTGGGGTTCATTTTCCCATTCGGGGTTGTAAAACTGCGAACCATAAGCGTAAATACTCTCCACCTTTTTATCCCAGTATTCGGTAATATCAATTAAAATATCTGGTTTAATATAGTTATCCTGAATAAAGTGCAGCACCATTTCTGGCCGCCATGCCTGTTGCGTTTCTCCATTCTCAAACGTCTCTATCTTGCGCAAGCCCGCTAAAAACGCAGATGCCTCTACCAGCTCATTAGCGCGGCCATGATCTGGGTGCCTGTCATGATAAGCGTTGGTAATTACAATTTCAGGCTGATATTTACGAATAGCGGCAATTATCTTTAACTGATACTCCCGCGTATTTTCAAAAAAACCATCCGGAATAGCCAGGTTATCTCTTACCGCAAGACCCAGTATTTTGGCTGCGGCGGCGGCTTCCTGCTCTCGTATCTCGGCCGATCCGCGGGTACCTAATTCACCGCGGGTAAGGTCAACAATACCTACCTTATAACCCAAGGCAACGTGTTTTAAAATGGTGCCCGAGCATCCAAGTTCGGCATCATCAGGATGTACCGATAAAACTAAAATATCTAACTTCATTGTTGTGTTTGTGTTAATGAGTTGCCGCCAAAAGGCGCTCAATCTTTTTCCGGATTTTTGACGATGTGGGCTTGGTAAACGGAAAGTAAAAGTCGGTAACGTGTCCGTCCCTATCAATCAAAAACTTATGAAAATTCCATCTGGGTACCGATTTAAGTTTTCCGTTTGCTTTTTTATCGGCAAAAAATTGGTATAGGGGATGTGCAAAAGGCCCGCGCACCCTGATTTTATCAAATACCGGGTAGTTTGCACCAACGTTTTCGCAAAAAGCAGCTATAGCGGCGCCTTCCAAAGGCTCCTGGCCGCCAAAATCATTTGAGGGGAAGGCCAATATCTCGAAATCAGTATCCTTGAACTGGTTTTTCAATTCGGCCAAATCTTTAAGCTGTGGTGTAAAGCCACATTGAGAGGCGGTATTAACAATTAAAAGTACCTTACTTTTATAAGCCGACAGGCTAATATCATCACCGTTTAACTTTTGAACGTTAAACTTGTAGACGCTTGTGTTGTCCATTATCAGTAGTTAGTGGAATTATATCCGGCCTGGGTAAGTATGGCCTCGATATCTCTCTGCTCGTCGGGGTCGTAAGTCTCCTTAAGGTTATGGCCAAATATGCTGGCTACAGACTGAAACATAAATGCCTTAAAACCACCCTTAAGTTCCTTAACCATAGTATAGCTGGTTTGCCCGGTTTCGCGGTCAATCAGCTTGATCAAAACTTCACCCTGACTAATTGTCAGATTTTTAATTTCCTTATCAAACAATGTTTTTATTTCACCTTCGCAGGTGCTTATCAATTCTTTCTGTTTTTTCTTATCCCCGGTAAGGGCAAGGTCGCGCTGCAATTTTGCGTACCGCTGGCCTGCAAAACGGGCGTAAGGTAACACCTTCATTACGTTATAACGCAACCGGCGGTAATTATCCCTATCGGCATCGTTGGCAAATATGCGGCTATCTACAATTCTAATAGGCGGGCAAACTACCCAGGGTATTAATTGTCCGTCAACATCGGTTACGGCCACCCTTATGGTATCATTTTTGCCCAATACCATAGGTGCAGGTTTATCTGTCTGGGCACTTACCTTGCCCACTAAGCAACAAAACATCAACAGAAAACCAATAAATTTCATATTTTTACTTAAAACAAAATTAAAGGAAATTTTTGTGGTATTTTAATATAATCTGTAATAATAATTTTCAGTTACAAGTTTATCTTATTTATACCGTCTATATCATATATGAAAGAGATAGAGATTGATCTGGAAGCCGAGAAGAATGAGATACTAAAAAGATATCGCGCATTGCTGCGCGCCTGTAAATCGACCCTGCAAAAGGGCGATAAACGCATGATACGCAAGGCGTTTGATATGGCGCTTGAAAGCCATAAAGATATGCGCCGTAAAAGCGGCGAACCCTATATATACCACCCTATTGCAGTTGCCCAGATAGCCGCCGAAGAGATTGGCCTGGGTACCACATCAATAGTGTGCGCCCTGCTTCATGATGTGGTAGAAGATACCAACATGACGCTTGACGAAATTGAGATGGAGTTTGGTAAAAAGGTGGCCAAAATTATTGATGGCTTAACCAAAATATCGGGCGTATTTGATACCAACAGCTCGTTACAGGCCGAAAACTTCCGTAAAATGCTGCTTACCCTGGCCGATGATGTGCGGGTAATACTCATTAAACTGGCCGATAGGCTGCATAATATGCGCACCATGGAGTTTATGCCGCGCGATAAGCAGCTTAAACTATCGTCAGAAACCGTGTACCTGTACGCCCCGTTGGCCCACAGGCTGGGTTTATATGCCATAAAATCTGAACTGGAAGACCTATCCATGAAATACATGGAGCGCGAAACTTACCAGTTCATCAAAAAGAAACTAAACGAAAAGAAAGCTGAACGAGAACGGTTTATCCGCGATTTTATTGAGCCTGTTAACAAAGCGCTACAGGCCCAGGAAATTCATGCAGATGTGTTTGGCAGGCCAAAATCTATCCACTCCATCTGGAATAAGATGAAGAAAAAATCGATCCCTTTTGAGGAGGTGTATGATCTTTTTGCCATCAGGATAATTTTAGATAGCGCCCCCGACCAGGAAAAAGCCGATTGCTGGAAGGCCTACAGTATAGTTACCGACCAATACCGTCCCAACCCCGACAGGCTGCGCGATTGGATTTCGTCGCCCAAGGCAAATGGATACGAATCATTACACACAACCGTTATGGGGCCGCGCGGGCAATGGGTTGAAGTGCAGATACGTACCAAACGCATGAACGAGATTGCCGAGAAAGGTTTTGCCGCGCATTGGAAATACAAGGAATCATCAACCGATAGCGGGCTTGATCAATGGGTGCAAAAGGTAAGGGATATGCTTAAAAATCCCGACACCAACGCCCTGGATTTTATCGACGACTTCAAGATGAATTTATTCAGCGATGAAATTTTCATTTTTACCCCAAAAGGTGCGCTTATCCAGTTGCCGCTTAATGCAACTGCCCTGGATTTTGCATTTGAAATACACACCGATGTGGGCGCCAGTTGTATTGGCGCCAAAGTGAACCATAAACTGGTGCCATTAAGTTATAAACTGCAAAATGGCGACCAGGTAGAGATTATCACCTCGGGCAAGCAAACCCCTAAAGAGGATTGGCTAAATTTTGTGGTTACCGCAAAAGCTAAAGCCAAAATAAAATCGGCTTTAAAAGAAGAAAAGCGAAAAATTGCGGAGGACGGCAAAGAGATTCTGGAGCGTAAAATGAAATCGCTTAAAATCACTTACAACTCCGAAAATCTGCACAAACTGAGCTATTTTTTCAAACTGCAATCAACCCAGGACCTGTTTTATAACATTGCCAAGGGCGTGATAGACATGAAAGACCTGAAGGAATATCAGGCCTTTGAAAAGAATGTTGAGAACAAGCCCCAGGATAAAATTGAACAGGAACAAGTTCAAAACCTCATTCGTAACCTGAAATCGAAAGACAGCGATATGCTGCTGATTGGTGAGGACATGCAGAAAATTGACTATAAACTGGCCAATTGCTGTAACCCTATCCCCGGCGACGATGTATTTGGCTTTGTTACCGTGAGCGATGGCATTAAAATACACCGCACCAACTGCCCCAATGCCGCCAAACTGATGGCTAACTATGGCTACCGGATTGTAAAAGCCCGCTGGACCAACCAGCAGGAGCTTGCATTTTTAACCGGGTTAAGAATAACCGGTATAGACGAAGTTGGATTAATTAATAAACTCACCACTGTTATATCAACCGATTTTAAGGTAAATATCCGCTCCATTACGGTTGATAGTGACAACGGAATTTTTGAAGGATCGATAATGGTTTACGTAAACGATACCAACCACCTTGACAACCTGATCAAAAAAATAAAACTGATTAAAGGCGTTACCGGCGTTAACAGATTTGATTCGGTGATTGAAAAAGCGTCTTGAAAAAGAATCAAGAATTAAGAGTCAAGAATCAAGATGGAGAAAGTCTTGATTTTTTTATTCTTGTCTGAAACCAGTTACAGATGACAGAAGGAGTCGCCAGGCGAAACACAAATTTTTCTTAATTCCTGATTCTTGACTCTTGACTCTATCTTAACCAAATTATTAATAACTTTGCCTGCTTAACAGACCATTATGGCCCAACCGGATACTATAGCATTGGTTAAAAAAATTTTTGAGGCTTACCTTGAGAATAAAAACCTGCGCAAAACGCCGGAGCGTTTTGCAATACTCGAAGAAATTTACTCGCGCTCAGATCACTTTGATGTGGAATCCCTTTATATCCACATGAAAAATAAAAAATACCGTGTTAGCCGCGCTACGGTATATAACACGCTTGAACTGCTGGTATCATGCGACCTGGTAACAAAACACCAGTTTGGCAAAAACATGGCCCAATTTGAAAAATCATACGGCTACAAACAGCATGACCACATCATTTGCATCGACTGCGGCAAAGTAGTGGAGTTTTGCGACCCGCGGATTCAGCAGATACAGAGTATGATGGGCGATATTTTAAAATTCGACATTAAACACCACTCGTTAAACCTTTACGGTAACTGTGCCAAATTACGTGAAGGTAATTGCGACAGAAGGGTATAACCATGAACAAACCTATTTTAAGCAAACAGGCATTTTGGGATGTTGATATGGATAATATCGACTATGAAAAGAATGCGCGTTTTGTTATTGAAAAGGTTGTTGACCGCGGATCTTTTGAGGACTTTATCGCTCTAAAGAAATTTTATGGTGATGATAAAATCAAAAAAGAAATTGTAAATGCTAAGTGGATTGGCGACAAAGAAATTTATTTTTGCTGTGCCATTTTCGATCTTGAACCTAAGGACTTTAAATGTTATATAAAGAAACAGTTGAACCCGCAACTTTGGGTTTACTGACAGAATTAATGACTCTGCCAGAACTGGAGCAATTCAGACTGGTTGGTGGTACAGCGCTATCTTTACTTTTAGGTCATCGGGCATCTATCGATCTTGATCTTTTTACCGACGAACCCTTTGATAGCGATTTAATTAACTTTAAGCTATCCGGCAATTTTCAATTTTTCTCAAAAGAAAGAACCAGCCCCCGTTTGTTGTTCACTTATATAAATAACGTAAAAGTAGATTTTGTACATACGTTTGAAAAGTTCACTTTTGCCAGTAATAATATAGAGGGTATTAGGTTTGCCTCCCTGGAAGAAATTATTGCCCTGAAATTAAACGCAATAGCAGGACGAGGGGCAAAAAAGGACTTTTGGGATTTACACGAGTTATTGGAACATTTTTCGTTTGATCAAATGTTTTCATTTTATCAAGCCAGGTATCCAAATAATTCAACGATAATGATTATTAAATCTATCACTTATTTTGTTGAAGCAGATTTGGATTCAGATCCTTATAGTTTTAAAAAATTAAAGTGGGATAAAATCAAAAAAGATATCATACAAAAATTTAATAGATATATTCAAACGATAAATTAATGGCTGTTGACGTATTATTAGGCCTCCAATGGGGCGATGAAGGTAAAGGAAAAATTGTTGATGTGCTTAGCGCAGGTTACGACCTGATTGCACGTTTCCAGGGCGGCCCAAATGCCGGGCATACTTTGGAATTCGACGGTAAAAAATTCGTTTTGAATACTATTCCTTCAGGTATATTTTTTGAAAATACCATGAACCTTATTGGTAATGGTGTAGTGATTGACCCTATTACCCTTAAAAAGGAAATAGATAAACTGAAAGATGCAGGGCACGATCTGTTGGCTAAAAAGAACCTGCTGATTGCCAAAAAAGCGCACCTGATATTGCCTACCCATCAACTGCTTGACGCCGCATCTGAAAAGAAAATGGGCGAAGGTAAAATCGGCTCGACTTTAAAAGGTATCGGTCCTACTTATATGGATAAAACCGGCAGGAACGGTTTACGCATCGGCGATATCACCCTGCCCGACTTTAAAGAACGTTACCAGAAACTGGTTGACAAACATACTTCAATGCTTACAGCCATGTACGGCGAGGTTGCCGATTTTTCTGAACGCGAAGCTTTGTTTTTTGAAGCCATTGACTTTATCAAGCAATTTCCACTGGTTGATTCGGAGCACCTGGTGAACGACTATATTAAAAAAGGCAAAAAAGTTTTGGCCGAAGGCGCTCAGGGCGCCATGCTGGATATTGATTTTGGAAGCTATCCGTTTGTTACTTCGTCAAATACTACGGCTGCTGGTGCATGCACCGGCTTAGGAATAGCTCCACAGCAAATTGGCGATGTGATAGGTATTTTTAAAGCTTATTGTACCCGTGTTGGCGGCGGCCCGTTCCCTACCGAACTGGAAGACGAAACAGGCGAAGAATTACGCCGTATAGGCCACGAATTTGGCGCCACCACAGGAAGGCCCCGCCGTACCGGCTGGATTGATCTGCCGGCTTTAAAATACGCTATAATGCTTAACGGTGTTACCCAGTTGGTTATGACCAAGGCGGATGTATTAAGCGGCTTTGATAAAATTTATGCTTGTACCCACTATAACTATTTAGGCGAAACTATTGACTATATGCCTTATGATATCTGCTCGGTAAGTCCGGTGCCGGTTTTGAAGGAAATTAATGGCTGGAACGAAGATTTAACAGGTATTACTGAGTTGTCTGAAATCCCTGCCAAACTGCAATCATACATTGATTACCTGGAGGCGGAATTGGGCGTACCTGTAAAATATTTATCTGTTGGGCCCGACAGGAAGCAGACTTTGGTGCTGCACTAAAAGTAAACAATCTGTTTTAAAACAAATATTATAAGGGCCGAATCAAATCGGTCCTTTTTATTTATATTAGCTTTTGATATTTTATTT
Source organism: Mucilaginibacter sp. P4_C11 (assembly GCF_056402115.1). NCBI lineage: Bacteria > Pseudomonadati > Bacteroidota > Sphingobacteriia > Sphingobacteriales > Sphingobacteriaceae > Mucilaginibacter > Mucilaginibacter sp. P4_C11. The sequence goes on from NZ_JBFUIA010000015.1 coordinate 141,447, forward strand.
ATATCGTAACCTTATCATATAATGTTTAAACCCTCCACTCTAAAAACTGTATCGTACATTGCATTGGTGTGCTGCTCATTAAGTTTGTTATTGACTATTTACGGCGCTGTTGTTGTTGGCCAGTGGCAAATGTATTTAAGCATAGTATCATGGGCACTGCTTATTTATTCAAGCTACTTAGGCACCAAGCTGGCAACATATGAATTATATGATGAAGACATCAAAAAACTTGGTTACTATATTTATGGCATCCTGGTAGTTTTTGTTTTTTTCCTGTGTTTTAATATTTCTTTAGGGGTGTTATTGGCAATATTTCTGGCAATCACCCTTCATAATCAAAAAACAGGTTTTGATAGTTGGATGCGGGAGAAAAACAATGAAATATAAGTTATTAATCTTGTATTGATCATATAGTATTTAAAGGCCGGCTACCCGGTCTTTTTTAATTAACTTGGTTATTTTTGCAGGGTGATAGTACAGGTAAATGATCTGCAAAATTTCAAGCTTAAAGCCCTGCAATGGGCATCGTCATACAATTCGGCATGTTACCTCGACTCGAATGGCTTTGATGACCCCTACACCAAATTTGATACACTGATAGCCATTAACAGTAAGGCACAAATAAAGGCGAGCACTGGTTCTGCATTTATTGACCTACAAAACTTTCGTACCAATAATCCCGGTTGGCTTTGTGGTTTTTTGGGCTATGATCTGAAAAACGAGGTAGAAAAATTATCCTCACAAAACTTTGACGGCGTCGATTTTCCCGACCTGTACTTTTTTGCACCGGTACATCTGATCATTATTAAAGACAATAAAGCGGAGATTATTAGCGACGAGCCTCAACATGTTTTGAGCCGGATTGATGGGCAGCAGCTAATTAAGGATGGTGACGAGCCATCAATAAATTTAAAAAGCAGGTTTACAAAACAGGAATATATTGATGCAGTAACCGCCATACAGGAGCATATTACCAGGGGCGATATTTATGTAACCAATTTTTGTCAGGAGTTTTATGCTGATGATGTACATATTGATCCGTTGAGCGTATTTACGCAGCTTAACACTGTGTCGCCCAATCCATTTTCAACTTTTTTTAAATGGAATAAYAATTACATACTGGGCGCCTCGCCCGAACGTTTTTTAGCAAAACGAGGCACTAAACTCATATCGCAGCCCATCAAAGGGACGGCCAAAAGGCACGACGATTTAGAGGCCGATGAACTGGTTAAGCAGGAATTACGCAACCATCCCAAGGAGTTGCAGGAAAATGTAATGATTGTTGACCTGGTACGCAACGACCTTACCAAATCGGCCAAACAGGGGACAGTTGCAACCGAAGAGCTTTTTGGCATTCATAGCTTCCGCCATGTACACCAAATGATATCGACCGTTGTATGCGAGTTACAGGAGCATTTACCGCCAATACAGGCCATTAAAAACAGCTTCCCTATGGGCAGCATGACTGGTGCCCCCAAAATAAGCGCCATGCAATTGATGGAACAATATGAACGAAGTAAGCGCGGCATTTATTCCGGGGCGGTGGGGTACTTTAGCCCGGATGATGATTTTGATTTCAACGTAGTAATCAGATCGCTGCTTTATAACGCTGATAAAGGATACATATCATTCCATGCCGGGAGCGCTATTACTTATCATGCTGACGCAGAGAAGGAGTATGAGGAATGTTTATTGAAAGCGAAGGCGGTGCTGGAAGTTTTGGGTGGCTAGCATCTTAACTTTACTATTTTACCACAATCTTATCCCCCATCCTCACCTTAATATCAGATCCAACGGCAAAAAACGCCGAAACCGGCTCTTTCACTAAATAAGGCTTAAATGCTTCACCATATAACCCTGCCACATCAGCATCAAAAACATAATCTTTAACCTTACCAGTTTGCCATGATATATGTTCAACCTGGTACTCCATAGTGCTTGTGGCCGAAAGTTTATTGTATCCCCAATAATGCTCAAAAATAAACTCTTCGCCACTACCAGGTGTTATATCCAGTAATTGATTGCTGGCGGTTGCGCCAAGCTTATTCCATTTGCCTTTAAACTTCCACTCGTATAAAAACTGGGTGTGGTCTCCGGCTTCCAGTATGCTGTGGCGCATGGGCATGGCACTATAATGTTCTTTGTATAAATTGTTAGCAATAACTGCTATTATTGGTTTAGGTACTATTTCACTTACAAAAACGGCTCCACGCTTCCATTCTGTTCCGTTAAAGTGCCTTACGTAAAAACGAAGGTTCACTTCCTCAAAATCCACATGCCATGGCCATTTGATGCCCAATACCTTTGTATCTAAAAACATAAAGCCTACCATGCTTACCAAAGCCTTGCCCTGCCATAAGTCAAGCTCGGTGCCGGGTGGTAAATAGGGATCGAGAATAGTGGGATCCACCTCGTAATTTATCATTACCAGGTTTTTCCACTGCGCTTTTAAGAATTGAGGTTTGGGCATAAATTAAATGATGAGGTTTAAGTGTCGAGTAGTGAGTTCATCGACATTTGTAGCATGCCATAAATTAACTCAAAACTTACTACTCATAACTCAAAACTATTTTTTATAATACTTCATAGCCTCGGGTATCAGGTTTTGAATGTTGGCTATGCGGGTAGCATCAGAAGGGTGTGTACTTAGCAATTCGGGGGGCGAGCCGCCTTTGTTTTGAGYGGCCATACGTTGCCAAAACGCAACTGCATTGTGCGGATCGTACCCGGCCATTGCCATAAATGTCAAACCCAGGCGATCTGCTTCCGATTCCTGGTCGCGCGAGTATTTCAACAAAACAACCTGGGTACCTACACCATAAGCCTGGCTAAAAAGGCTTTGCATTACCTGCGATTGCTTTGCCACGGCAACGCCGGCCAGCGAACCGCCGAATTGCGCCAATGTTTGCTGCGAAATGCGCTCGGCAGAGTGCCGGGCAATAGCGTGTCCAATTTCGTGCCCCATAACCACTGCCAGGTAAGCATCGGTATTGGCCACCGGCAATAAACCACTATATACAGCTACTTTACCGCCAGGCATACACCATGCGTTTACCTCGGGGCTCTGGATGAGGTTAAACTCCCATTGAAAGCTGTATTGATCGCCGTACCCGTTGCTTTTTAAATAGGCTTCGATAGCTACGGCAAGGTTATTACCAATGCGTTTGATACGTTGCGCATCGGTTCCGCCATTAATTACTTTGGTTTTAGGATCTGATAATAATTGACTGTAACTGGCGGCTGCCGATTGGTTTACTTCGGCATCGCCAACCAACTTTAATTGTTTACGGCCGGTAAGCGGCACAGTTGAACAGGAGAACAGGGCAACAACCAGTGTTGTTGCTAAAAATGCAGGCAGGAATTTTTTCATAATGGTCAGGCAGCTTTTTTCTTTAAAAAATTAACTTTCGATTCGGTGCCCTTTAATAAACGTTCGATATTCTTTTGATGCGTTACCAGGATGAGCATGCAAATACACATTCCGTATATAACAACCGATCTTATAGAGGTGGGAAAAACAAACGAGACCCCTATAGGATAGGTAAAGGCCGCAGCAATGGAGCTAAGCGACACATACTTTGTAAGTAACAACACCACAACAAATACCAACACGCACAATAAAGCGGCGTGCAAATGTATAGCCAAAATCATTCCAAATAAAGTGGCAACACCTTTACCGCCCCTAAAACCGGCAAATATCGGGAACAAATGGCCCATAACTGCAGCTACCCCTAAAGCCAGCGCGTAGTTCATATAACTCGCAGAATTGTAAGCCCCGGTAGTAGATACCCCGATAAAAAAAGCAAGGTTAGTAGCCGTCCAACCTTTCAAAATATCAAGCAGCATTACAGGGATACCAGCCTGTTTGCCCAGTACCCTGAAGGTATTGGTTGCGCCTGCATTGCCACTGCCATACTCTCTTACATCGATATCATAAAACGCAAGGCCAATCCAGACAGCTGTTGGGATAGACCCGCAGAGATAAGCAAGGATGAGCGCCGAAACTGAGTATACGTTGATCATTTACCTGCAATATTACAAAATTGATACCGTACTAAAACGCTAATCATAATTTAAACGCTTGCTTTAATAGCTAGATTCCGACAGCCCGGTCTTAACTCAAATGTTAAAACAAGGATGCACCATAAATTTACTTTACAGCCTTTAAACTAAGGTCGAGGCTTTTTACCGAATGCGTGAGCGCTCCAACAGAAATATAATCAACCCCGCAATCCGCGTATTCGCGTATTGTATCAATTGTTATACCACCCGATGCCTCAGTTATAAACCGGCCGTTAATAATATTAACTGCCTGCCGCAGTTCGGCAAAGTTAAAGTTGTCTAACAAGATACGGTTTATGTTGCCGGTTTGCAATACCTCGTCCAATTCTTCCAGGTTACGCACCTCAATTTCGATGGCAAGCTTTTTATGATTATCTATAAGATACTGATTTGCACTTTCAATGGCTTGCCTTATCCCCCCGGCATAGTCAACATGATTATCTTTAATTAATATCATATCATACAAACCAAACCGGTGATTAACGCCGCCGCCTATTTTTACGGCCCATTTTTCAAGGTAGCGTAAACCTGGGGTTGTTTTACGGGTATCTAAAACTTTTGTATTGGTGCCTTTCAACAAATCAACTATCTCGCGGGTTTTTGTAGCAATTCCCGACATTCGTTGCATACAATTCAGTACCAAACGCTCGGCAACCAGGATACTGCGGGCGCTGCCCTCTACTTCAAACGCCACATCTTTGTACTTAACAACAGCGCCATCCTGTAAAAAAATGGTCACTTTAAGGTCGGGGTCAACCACTTTAAATATCTCAATAGCCAATTCAACACCGGCCAAAATGCCTTCGTCTTTTACCAAAAGTTGTGCTTTGCCTGTTGTTTCGGCGGGAATGGTTGATAGGGAGGTATGATCACCATCGCCAACATCCTCTTGTAAAGCATTAATTATAAACTGGTCAACAAGTTCTTTATCCAAGATAATTACTTTTTTAAGCCCCAAAAGTAACGTTTTTTTTAATTTGAGAATTTGAAGATTTGAGAATTTGAAAATGAAAAAAGAAAATTTAGAAACCAATCAATTTCAGGCTTTCAACTTTATTTTGTTTAGTGATAGAAATCAACGAGTTATTTTAACAACTTATCACAAAATGTAATTACAAGCCAATCTGCTTAACCCAGGTTCGGCAACTCTTCCAAATTTTCAAATCCTCAAATTTTCAAATTGCTTTATCCTCAAATTCAAAAGTCTACTTCACCTTCTCGTCCTCAATCCCCAATTCGATGATGCGCATGGTACCACCTACATCTTTCAGGGTAAAGGCGATGCGGTATTCCTGTTTATCGGCAGTGGTTAAAATATATACACCAAGTTGAATGCTGGCGCTGGAGTTTACTTTGTGGAGCAGCTTTATTGTTTGTGGCTTATGTTTAGTAAAAAAATCGCTGAGAACAGATGTGGCCTGGGTTTGCGAATATGATTGCTCTTCGGCCATTACAGTCATCTCTACGGTTGGGGCAAACAGCTTGCCTATTTCTTTACTATTACCCTGTTTTATCAAATTAGCCACATTATCCATGGCATCGGCCGCTACCATGCCAGGCATCAGCAACAAAACTATAAACGACGACAGGTAAAGTAACCTCATATCATAAATACGTGAAAAAACGGTTTAAAGTTACACCAGACAAAAAAGAGGAGCTTTTTTTAGCGTAATGTTCAGATATAACTGTTTTTGCCCTCAATTATTATCTTAACAATCAGCACGGTGTAAGTATAAATCTAAATTCAAAATTTATAGCCATAAGTACATTGTTGCATTTATATTTGCAATGTGGAAAATAAAAAAAAACTCGCATTAATTATCCTCGATGGCTGGGGTTACGGCCGTAACGATCAATCGAACGCTATACTTGCCGCCAACACACCTTTTGTTGACATGATGCTGCAAACTTATCCAAATTCCAAACTGGAAGCATCTGGTATGGCGGTAGGCTTGCCGGCCGGGCAAATGGGCAACTCCGAGGTTGGGCACATGAACCTTGGCGCAGGCCGCGTGGTTTACCAGGAATTGGGCCGCATTCATAAAGCTGTTGATGATAATGAATTACCTACCATCCCGGTTTTAAAAGATGCTTTTGAATACGCCAAACAAAACAACAAGGATGTTCACTTCATCGGTTTAGTGTCTGATGGCGGTGTTCACTCACACATCAGGCACGTAAAGGGCCTTTGCGATGCAGCAAAACAGCTGGATGTAAACAATGTATTTATCCATGCCTTTTTAGACGGACGCGATACCGACCCTAAATCGGGCTTAGGTTTTATTACCGAACTGGAACAACATATAGCAGGCACATCTGCACAAATAGCTACTGCCATTGGCCGTTACTATGCTATGGACCGCGATAACCGCTGGGAACGCGTTAAACTGGCTTATGACCTGATGGTCAACGGCGAAGGTGAAGCCACGCAGCACATAACCGACCTGATCAAAAAATCGTACGAAGATGGGGTTACCGACGAATTCATTAAACCAATAGTAAGGGTTGATGCTGATGGTAAGCCTTTGGCAGTTATAAAAGATGGTGATGTTGTTATATGCTTTAACTTCCGTACAGACAGGGGCCGCGAGATTAGCCTGGCGCTAACTCAAAAGTCGTTCCCGGAATACAACCTGCACCCGTTAAACATCCGTTACATCACCATGGTACCCTATGATGAAACGTTTAAAAATGTACAGGTGGTTTTCAATAAAGAAGACCTGACCAAAACATTGGGCGAAATTTTGCAGAATGCAGGCAAAACGCAGATCCGTATTGCCGAGACCGAAAAATACCCACACGTAACCTTCTTTTTCTCGGGCGGGCGCGAGCGTGAGTTTGATAACGAGAAACGCTTGCTGGTACCATCGCCTAAAGTGGCCACTTATGATCTGCAGCCAGAGATGAGCGCGGCAGGTATTCGCGATGCCATCATTCCTGAACTGGAAAGCGGCTGGCCCGATTTTGTTTGCCTGAACTTTGCCAATACCGATATGGTTGGCCACACCGGTGTTTTTAGCGCCGTTGTTAAAGCTGCCGAGACGGCAGATGCCTGTACAAAAGCAGTTGTTGAGGCTGGTTTAGCCAATGGTTATAGCTTTATCATCATTGCCGATCACGGTAATGCCGACTACATGATTAATGATGATGGCACACCAAACACCGCTCACACCACCAACCTGGTACCTTGTATCATAATAGACAAAGATGTAACCCGTGTAAGCGATGGCAAACTGGGCGACATTGCACCTACCATTTTAAAAATACTGGGGGTTGATATCCCCGCGGAAATGACCGGTAATGTATTGGTATAAACTGAAACTAACATATAATGCCACCCTATTGGGTGGCATTTTGCTTTTATCGGGTTTACAAGCCTGCAGGCCCGATAAAACGCAATCAAACGGTACCCTGAAGTATTTTGATATAGCTGGGTATTTTAAAGCCGACACGGCCACGCTAACCAAGCTAAATCCGCAGGTTGACAAAACTGTTACCCACAACGGAGTAACAGAAAACAAAACCGTACAAATTGCCAACTGGGGGCAGGAATTTAACCTATTTATCCTTTCAGACATTAACCGCCCGGCCTGGAAAAACAGCTACAGCATTTTAAACACCGATTCGCTTATTATTTACCGGGCTAAAACACCTGATTTGCGTACCACCGAGGTGATGATTAAAAAAGACGGCGATAAAGTAAAATGGATTGTAATATTCAATCATACCAAAAACCTGCTTTATGAAACCCGCGAAAAATTAAGCTACTTCCCAGATTCGGTTTACCAGATAGAAAAATCGCAGCAGGTGAGGCTGATGGGGAAGAATTTATATAGGATAAAGGGAGTTTTAAAGAAGTAGGCTTTTATTACAAGCTTTCTATTTCTTCAATCGACAGCCCGGTACCCCTTGCAATATTTTCAGTGCTCATTCCAATTTTTTTACATGCACGGGCAATTTCCAATGCTTTTTTACGCTCGCCTTTCTTTATGCCTATTTCCATGCCTTTCTCAACGCCTATCTCCATACCTTCTCAATTCCAATTTTCATCCCTTTCTCCATACCTTCTTTCATGGCATAGTCACGCACATTCTTATTATCCCATTTGTATTTTAGGCTGCTATCGTACATGCAATTATAACTCGTTTATTTCTGCTATTGACAAACCGGTACCCTTGGCGATATCCTCTGCGCTTAATCCCATCTTTTTAAACTCACGGGCAATTTCCAATGCTTTTTTATGCTCGCCCCGCTCCATACCTTCTTTCGTGGCATAGTCAAGCACATTCTTATTATCCCACTTGTATTTTAAGCTGCTATCGTACATGTTTTTTTCCTCCTTTGTCAGGTTAGTATATTCGGCAATGTTAAATAGTTTTTCAAATACCGGCTTCCGCAGGTAAACCGGTATCTTATCCATCTGGCTCATATTTTTTAATACATACAGCCATCTGTCTAAATCGGTTTCCAGTTTGGTACCGTCTTTAACAAAATTACGTAATTCAATATACGTATAACCCAATTTATCGTAAAATATTTCTCCTGTATCCCTGTTACATAAACTAATATCGTGCAGGTATGCGGTTGAATTACTTACTTCGAGTGTAAAATCTTCCAATAAGGCAACCAGGTAAACCCCGGTTAGGTTATAAGCCCAGTCGCTGCGCCTGCCTTTGGGCGCTTGGTCGCTTATCAGGCGGCTGGTATAAAACAAAGCCCTTTCTTTAAAATAACCTTGCCTGCCCCTTTGCACCTCAATTATAAAGCGCTCATTATTGTCACCGGTGCAAAGCAGATCAAATATAGCACCGCCCTCATCACGTAAATCGCCGGGATGCTCATTTTTATTGTAACTCAGATCGACGATATGTTTGCTGCCTCTGAAAACCTCGTTTAAAAAAGCAATCAACAGGTCTTTATTAGGCTCACTGCCAAAAATCTTTTTAAAAGCAAAATCAACTAAAGGATCGATGTATTTACCGGTAACAGGCAGGTTATTGTCAGGCATAGCCAAATATAAAGCTTATACACCAATTTTAATGCTTGGTAGCCGCGGTTAAGCTTGCCTGGGTCAGTTTTTCTTTAGACTGATCAATGAGTGCGGCGATATCATTTCGGCCGGGGTTGGCATTCAATATCTTTTCCAGATCGGCAACAGAAGCTTTTAATGAATTTATACCGCGGCTTCTGTCATAAAAGCGGGAATTTGTTTGAAGCTTGAACATACCATAATCGCGGTAGGCTATACCCCTGTTTTGGTAGTATTTACTATCACCCGGATCATCGTTGATAGATATGGCTTTGGTAAGGTCGACAATCGCTCCCAATAAATATAGCTCTTTATCGGCATCCTTAGTCTGGTTATCTTTACCCAAATAGCTTTTTGCGCGGGCCCTGTAATAGTAAGCAGTAGCATCAGCCGGTTTTATGGCAATTACGCGGGTATAGGCTGCTATTGATTTTTTGTAGTTATCGCTGTGATAGTAAGAATAGCCCAACATCCACAAGGCATTAGCATTGGTCGAATCGGTAATGCAGGCTTTTTCAAGGTGTGCAACTGCCGATCTGAAATCGCCGTCCATAACAGCTTGCTGCCCCATTTTTACATAAGCACTCTGCGCCAATGTAGTTTCAATGGTTGACAGTAGCAGGAACGGTAAAATGACTGAAAGCCTCATCAACGGATTAATGGTGAACAAATTGTATATCATTAACTAACATTACCTCGAATTATTATGCCAAAATTAAATTTATTAAAAATAATTACATCGGGCAGCTCAATCGGGAAAGCGATACTATGACTTTTTTTCATCTTTAACAACAAAATCATGTTTATTTAAAAAATTGGTGTTAAATTTACAATTACCACATAATCAAAACATTACAGCACCAAATCAATTGTTATTTGTTATTAACATAACTTGGCACAGCTCTTGAAACATAATGCAGCACAGGTTTTAACCATCAATTACCTGTATATTACAAGCCCTGCAATTTTATGGGCTGACAACATGACGTTATTTTCTACACAAAAAATATATTAATGAGTTTCGATCCATTCGATTTTAAAAACGCTTTACCGGTTATAAACGAAGACTCTGAGTTTTTTCCTTTAATGTCTACCGAAGACGAGGAGGAAATGAACAACGAGCAATTGCCTGATATACTGGCTATTTTGCCGCTGCGCAATACGGTGCTGTTCCCGGGGGTTGTAATCCCGATAACCGTTGGCCGCGACAAATCAATCAAACTTATTCGTGATGCCAATAAAGGCAACCGGATGATTGGGGTGGTTGCGCAACAGGATGTGGGTATTGAAGACCCCAATTTTAGCCAGTTAAACAAAGTAGGTACCATTGCGCTCATCATCAAAATGCTGCAAATGCCCGATGGTAACACCACCGTTATTCTGCAGGGTAAAAAACGTTTTGTTTTAAAGGATGAGGTTCAGTCAGAACCTTATATTAAAGCAACCGTTGAGCCTTTTCACGAAACCAAAATAAAAGAGGACAAAGAGTTTAAAGCCATGGTATCGTCTATAAAAGACATGGCCATGAATATTATCCAGCTATCGCCTAATATCCCCAGCGAAGCCGGCATTGCTATCCGTAATATTGAAAGCACTTCATTTTTGATCAACTTTATATCATCAAACATGAATGCCGATATGGCGGCCAAGCAACGCCTGCTGGAGGTTGCCAGTTTGCGCGAAAGGATTAACCTGGTACTGGAACACCTTACACTTGATTTGCAGATGTTGGAGTTAAAAAACCAGATTCAAAGCAAGGTACGTGTTGATTTGGATAAGCAGCAACGCGATTATTTTTTAAATCAACAGCTTAAAACCATACAGGAAGAGTTGGGCGGTAATTCCCCTGATTTAGAGATAGACAGTTTACGCCAGCGTGCCCTTAAAAAGAAATGGGCAAAAGAGGTTAAAGACCATTTTACCAAAGAGCTGGAAAAACTTGCCCGTACCAACCCTGCCGCGGCAGATTACTCGGTACAGATCAACTACCTGGAGTTGTTGCTCGATTTACCATGGAACGAGTTTACCAAAGATAACTTCGACCTGAAACGCGCCCAAAAGGTTTTGGATAAAGATCATTTTGGACTGGATAAGGTTAAACAACGCATTATTGAATACCTGGCCGTGCTTAAGTTAAAGCGCGATATGAAAGCGCCTATCCTTTGCCTGGTTGGCCCTCCCGGAGTTGGTAAAACCTCGTTGGGTAAATCTATCGCCAAAGCTTTAGGCCGCAAATATGTGCGCATGGCTTTGGGTGGTATCCGCGACGAAGCCGAGATTCGTGGTCACCGTAAAACTTATATTGGCGCCATGCCGGGCCGCATTATCCAATCGGTAAAAAAAGCAGGCGCAGCAAATCCTGTTTTTATTTTAGACGAGATTGATAAAGTAGGAAACGATTTTCGCGGAGACCCATCTTCGGCTTTATTGGAGGTGCTTGACCCCGAACAGAACAGCACTTTTTATGACCACTATGTAGAGATGGACTTCGATCTTTCAAATGTAATGTTCATTGCAACTGCCAACTCCCTGAGCAGTATCCAGCCTGCGCTATTAGACAGGATGGAGATTATTGAAGTGAACGGTTACACCATTGAAGAAAAAATAGAAATTGCAAAACAACACCTTGTACCCAAACAACGCGAGGCCCATGGCTTAAAATTAAAAGACATTGCCCTTAAAAGCGATATCCTCGAAAAAATCATTGTTGATTATACCCGTGAATCGGGCGTACGTGCGCTGGAGAAAAAGATTGGTTCGGTAGTGCGTGGTATTGCCAAAAACATCGCCCTGGAAGAGCCTTACAGTCCCGCAGTAAATAAAAAAGACATCGAAAAAATATTGGGCGCGCCAATATTTGACAAAGACCTTTACGAAGGCAACGATGTAGCCGGCGTTGTAACAGGCCTGGCCTGGACATCGGTAGGCGGCGACATTCTGTTCATCGAAGCAAGCTTAAGTCCCGGTAAAGGCCGTTTAACGCTTACCGGCAGCCTGGGCGATGTGATGAAAGAATCGGTAACTATTGCCCTGGCATATTTAAGGGCACATGCCGGTTATTTTGACATCAACCCAAAACTTTTTGACCTTTGGGATGTGCATGTGCACGTGCCGGCAGGTGCTACGCCTAAGGATGGCCCATCGGCAGGTATAACGATGCTTACAGCCCTGGTTTCGGCGTTTACGCAACGTAAAGTAAAACCCAACCTGGCCATGACAGGCGAGATAACCTTACGCGGCCGAGTTTTGGCCGTTGGCGGCATCAGGGAAAAAATACTGGCGGCAAAGCGCGCTAATATTAAAGAGATCATCCTTTGTAAATCAAACCAGAAAGATATCCTGGAAATTAAAGAAGATTATATAAAAGATTTAAATTTTCATTATGTAACCGATATGCGCGATGTGATTAAGCTTGCGTTACTGGAAGAAAAAGTAACCGAACCGCTTGACCTTACGATTAAGGAAGAAAGCAAGCCGGTTTTAAATTAAAACAAAAATTACAAAAAAAGGCGCCTGATATGGCGTCTTTTTTTGTTTGTATAAGCTATACATTGTTAAAATCAATTAAATAGGCCCGGCTGATGTTTATTTTAATCGTGATTTATTTAACTGATAATCAAACCAACACCACTGCCTAAACCGGCAAACAATCATTTTTGAAACCTTTTATTGCCCGTAAGCGTAATACAACATGAATTGTATATTAATTCTACTTACCTAAAGAATGAAGAAATTTTTTACTCTTAACGGAATAATTCTGACTCTGCTCCTATTGTCCGGGCTTGGGGCATCAGCACAAATTGTTGAGCCTAATATGACGGATACTGTTAAAAAATCGCATCCAACAGGCACCAAAAAGATTGTTATAGATACCACCAAGGTTGATTCAACCAGTTCTGAACCGGAAGGCGACCGTGCCCAAACCGCTTTTTTTGAGGTTGGCGGGCCTGGCCTGGCACTAACAGTAAATTACGATATGCGCTTTGGCCACAGGCGCAACGGCCTGGGCTTTAGAGTTGGTGCCGGTTACTTTGCTACCGATGGCAATAACGTTTTTTCGGTACCGATACAAATCAATTACCTGTTTGGAAAAGGTAACAGCCTGATTGAACTCGGCGGCGGTACTACCTTTTTAAACTCGCACGGTAACAGCAATGGCAAAACCTTCATTTTCGACAGGGTTACAGGCTTTATTGGCACCGCAACAATAGGCTACCGCTACCAACCCCAGGAACGGGGCATCAACCTGCGAATAGGGTTTGTACCTATATTTTACGACGAGGGCATTATTGCAGCCGGCGGCATTAGCGTAGGCTACACCTTTAAATAAATTTTTCAGGGCAACGTCAAAAATATCATCCAGATTATTTCAGGATCCCGCAGGACAGCAGACATACTGCCCAAATTTGCATATAGATCAGCAAGTAGGATACCGGAAACACGTCATCCATGATATATTCTATTTTCCTGTCATCCTGAGTATTAAAATCCGAGCAATTCTGAAGGAGGGATGACATCATAAAATAGGCTGTCATGCTGAGCCCCGTCGAAGCATAGTGGGCAAAGGCCTCTCCGTGCGACCCTTCGACAGGCTGCCATTGATACATTTGTAACTTACTGATTATCAATTAAAAAAAACATCATTTGCAACGCGATCATTGTGCACAAATAAAGGTTACTTAGGATGACAGTGTTTTATTTTTGAATATCAACCCGTTCAGAAGCCGCGAATTTTACTACTGAGCATAAAAAGCCTGGAAGGAATGCCATTATCCAAACCCGTAAGGAATGCAGACAGTAGTTATTTACCTCGCCATCCTGCTAACAATCTCTTCCGCAGTTAATTTCTCCTGCACACCGCTGGCCATATCTTTGAAAGTTAATAAACCGCTTTGCATTTCATCGCCACCGATAACTACAGTGTAGGGGATATTTTTATTATTGGCATAATCCAGCTGTTTCTTGATTTTGGCGCCGGCCGGGTAAAGTTCCGTGTTAACATTTTGGCGACGCAATTGCTGCAATAATGGCAATGCGTAGGTTTCGCCCTCCTTATCAAAGTTACATATCAGCACCTGGGTGCTTTGGTTGGCCGCGGTTGGGAAAAGATTTAGCTCTTCCAAGACATCATAAATTCTGTCGGCACCAAAGGAGATACCTACGCCGGTAAGGCCTTTGAGGCCAAACATACCGGTAAGGTCATCGTACCGGCCGCCGCCGCCGATGCTGCCCATGGCTGCCTCGTTTGTTTTTACCTCAAATATGGCCCCTGTGTAATAATTTAGGCCACGGGCAAGGGTTATATCCAGTTCAAGTGTTGCGGTTTGCAGCGGGCAGCTTTCAATGTATTTAAAAACAATTTCTATCTCGTCGCAACCTTTAAGGCCCATCTCTGACTGGGCCAGTGCCTCGCGCAGGCTTTGTAGCTTTTGGGTGTTTGAACCCTCCAGCAAAATAACCGGTTTTATTTTTTCAATGTCGGCCTCGGTAAAGCCACGGTCTATCAATTCTTTGGTTACACCATCCAGGCCTATTTTGTCCAGCTTGTCGATGGCAACGGTAAGGTCGATAATGTTGTCGGCCTTATCAATGATCTGGGCTATTCCGGTCAGGATTTTGCGGTTGTTGATCTTGATGGTAAAATCTTTAAGTCCTAATTTGCCTAAAGCTTCGTCATATATCAGTATAAACTCTGCCTCGTTCAGCAAAGAATCCGAGCCAACCACATCAGCATCGCACTGGTAAAATTCGCGATAGCGGCCACGTTGCGGCCTGTCGGCACGCCAAACGGGTTGAACCTGGAAGCGTTTGAACGGGAAGGTAATCTCGTTCTGGTGCATTACTACGTAACGTGCGAAGGGCACGGTTAAATCGTAGCGGAGGGCTTTTTCAGAAATATCTGCGGCCACAGCATTCGAGTTAAGCACCGCCAGCTTTTCGGGATTTACTTTGGCCAGATAATCGCCGCTATTCAATACTTTAAAAATCAGTTTATCGCCTTCCTCACCATATTTGCCCAGCAGCGTTGATGAGTTTTCCATCGTCGGGGTTTCTATCTGCTGATAGCCGTATTTACGGAACACGCTTTTAATAGTATCGAAAATGTAGTTACGCTTCACCATTTCAACAGGTGAAAAATCGCGGGTGCCTTTTGGTACGGATGGTTTGATGGATGCCATGCGGCAAATGTACAAAAAAGCAAATTATACGTTTTGCAAAGTTGGATGTAGGCACGCGGTTACAGGCTGCCCACAAAAACACAAAAATATCCTTTTGAATGCCATTGAATTTTCAACTGCTGGCAACAACTTTTGAATGCGTTTAATCAGGGAAAACAACAGATTTTGTGTTAACCATGAAAAAAGTACAAACAATTGATTATCAAGTATTTATTATATAATATTTCTAAAAAGTGTTAAGTTATGTTAACCCAGTTTGAATATATGGATACTATACAGGGCACCGGCCCTTGAAGACGCCGGATCGTCAACCCTTAAACCTGTGCAATACCTGATCGAATATTCAGTCAAACGATCTGCATCCTTTATATGACACTCTTTTTACCATCCGCAATGCCAACCAATGCCCAATTACCATATTTTTGAAGGCCATGAACATTATCACACAAACACCCCGCTTGCTGATCCGCGAATTTACTGCTACCGACGAAGCCTTATCCCTTGTTATGGACGAGGACGAACGCCTTACGCAATACGTAAAGAAGCGCACCCCGGCCGAAAGCAAGCAGGTGTTTAAGGATACCCTAAAGGATTACAAAAACAAAACCGGCCTGGGCCGCTGGGGAATTTTCAACGTAGCCGATAATGATTTCATTGGCGTATGCATGCTAAAACCCAGCGAATCGGAAGGTGATAAAATTGAATTGGGCTACCGCCTGCATTTCAAATACTGGGGACAAGGCATTGCCACTGAACTTTCAAAAGCTTTAATTGACTACGGTTTCAATAAAGTTGGATTGACTGAAATTGCAGCCGTTACCCATCCCCAAAACGCGGCTTCACAAAAGGTTTTGTTAAAAGCCGGCATGCAACGTTTTGGTGAGGCTTTTTGGTATGGAGAGGATTTGCCGTTTTTTAGGGTGAGAAAAGGCGCGATTTAATTACTACATTGCTTTAGGGAGTACAACGAGATTTTTTTGTAATAATTGACATCGGCCCGCTCATTCGCCGCGGGAGGGCTTGTTACTTTGTCTTGATACAAAGTAACCAAGACCGAGCATAGCGAGATAATGAGCACCAAAAAAAAACAAATAATAAGCGAATAAATCAAGTCAGCAGAAATGCTTCTTTGCGCTCAAGGCCTTTGCCCGGCAAAACGGCCAAAACCTGGGCTGGAATTATTTTGCCCTCACCCACATAGACCCACACACGTGCAAAAACTTCCTATGCCCTGCAGCCGCACGGCCCCGCATTGTTTTGACCGTTTTCACCCGAAGCTGTTCTGCTGACACATTGGGGAACACGAAAACTAAATAATAGGGAAAAGCCGCTGTTAAGTTTCGTGAATTCGAAAAATTACGAACAGATAAACGACGAGACGATGTACAGCTAAATTCTGTTTATTCTTTAATTCTAAAAATTCAGGTTCAGACAAACGCGATAGGGATCGACGCGGATACCGGCCAATGTGGCTAAGGCCTGTGCAGTATGAGCAAAGAGCCCGGGCAGAAGGCATCGCCATGGGATAAGTCGAAAGTCAAAAGTCAGAAGTCGGCAGTCAAAAAATTTGGAAAAACGAATTAATAATCAGCAACGATGCCTTAATTTTTCCCCGTCAACTCCCTTATAATATCCTTACAGCCACCTTCTATCAATTCAAACACCGGCTCAAACTGGGTATCGTCGTGGTATGGGTCGGGTACAATTTTATCGCCTAAAAGGAGCTTTACTTTTTGCGCATGTTCATCGTTACGGGCCATGTTCAGGATGTCGCTGAGGTTATATTTATCCATCACGAAGATATGATCAAACTCGTCAAAATCGCTTTGCCTGAACAGGCGGCAAATTTGGTTGCTGATATCAATGCCGTGGTTTCGGGCCGCGCGGGTCGACCGCCTGTCGGGTCCCTCGCCTACGTGCCAGTTACCGGTACCTGCCGAATCTACCTGCCAGCCCAAATCCTGCTCATCGCTCAGGTGCTGCATTATCCCCTCGACCAGCGGCGAACGGCAGATGTTACCGAGGCATACCATTAGTATTTTCATTCTCTTTAAGGTAAAGGGTGAAAGGTAAAAGGCGAAAGGTTTTTTGGATCGGGCTGCCTAACCTTTTGCCTTTAACCTTTTACCTTTCGCCTCCAAAATCAACCAAACAACTGATTCAACACACCGGCCAGGCGGATGCCGGCTTTAAGGAGTTGTTGGTTCAGGGTGGCTATGTGGTTAAAGTTGTATTTGTAAGTAAGGTTATCGCCTGGTTTAATGTCGGCGTAAAACTTTTCGGCCAGTTGGTTGCTTTCAAACAGCCATTGGCTTATGGGGTCTTTTTGCAGGGCTACGCGCTGGGCGGGGGTGCTGTGGTTTATCCAGGTGGCATATTCAGTATAGCTCAATTGCTGGTTATCTATCAGCTGGCTATCCCAAACCGAGTGCAGGTTGCTGTCCTTGCCAAACCATTGTACTTTAAAGTCGTTACCGCCTTTGTCGCTGGTGTGGCCGGTGTGAAATGGCTGGTGCACATCCTCAACAATATGAATCAGCATGCGCAGGTAAAGCAGTTTGTTGGCTTTGGTTGTGCTTTTATTTTTAAGGCCGGCTATCAAAAAATTCATTTTGGTATAGGCATCTGTAGCTGTGTCGGCCTTTAAATAGGTTTGTAATTCGGGGTAGGTATAAGCCTTATCCAGATCGATAAAATGCCAGTTGTACAGGTAGCCATACGCGGGATCGGATTTAATAAAATCGGCCCAGTTGCTGGTAATCGCTATCGATTCGTCGCCTAAAATGGCCTGTATGGCTTTGCGTGCCTTGGGCGTTAAATAGCTATCGGCTATCTGGCCGCAAATGCGGTGGCCATTGGTACCCCATGCCATGCTTTGCACCGGGATGTAGCAAATGGCTACAAAAAAAAAGAGTTTTTTAAAGATTGATGTTTTCATTATAGTGGTTTTGGGATGCAGCTTGCTCGTTTAACCAAACGCGCCTGTATAGGGATTACGCTTGATGTGCTTGTAAATTGAATGAGCGAATCTTTAGGTTGTTTTACTTTAAAAAACTCCTCGTAATCGCCCCACCGGAAACAGGTTTTCTCGTCCTTATAACTCAGGTTGGCGTTGCAAAATTCGCCTTTAAGATGCAGGGTATCCTGCTTTTGCGAATAGGTGCCGCGAATGTACTCGTCCCAATGGCCTTTATTCATACAGGTATCTGCGCCGTAGTTTACCTTGCTTACGGTACTTATCTTCATCACAAACGAATCGCAGCTAAATTTAATGTGGTATAGCGAATAGGTAACTAAACGCTTCTCTGCCGGAACCGAATCCTGCTTCCACTCGCCCTGCAAATAAGTTAATCCTGGCTTTTGCATGTTAGGGTTCATACTACATGAGCCAAAAGCGAAAAGCAGAAAGCAGAAAGCGAAGAAGAAAAAAGCTTTTTTGCTGAAAGTTGAAGGCTGAAATCGAAAGGCCTGTTTTGGGGTAAAAGCTGGAAGTTGAAAGCTAAAAAAACGGTTTGGCATATTTGAACTTGCTATTCAAAAGCAGTAAATCAAAAGCCCCTCTCCTGAAGGAGAGGGGTTTGGGGTGAGGCTTCTTATAAGCTACCTATCATATTTTCGGGTATAACCCATTGGTCAAACTGCTCGTTGGTTAACAGGCCCAGGCCAATAGCGGCTTCGCGCAGGGATTTGTTTTCCTTTAACGCGGTTTTGGCAATTTTGGCAGCATTTTCATAACCAATGTGTGGGTTAAGCGCGGTAACCAGCATCAGCGAGTTTTCGAGGTGTTTTTTGATACCGGCATAATTTGGCTCGATACCTACAGCGCAATGATCATTGAACGACACGCAGGCATCGCCAATTAACCTTGCCGACTGCAGGAAGTTGGCAGCCATAACCGGTTTAAAAACGTTCAGTTCGTAATGACCGTTTGAGCCGCCGATAGAAATGGTTACATCGTTACCCATTACCTGCGCTGCTACCATGGTAACAGCTTCGTTTTGGGTTGGGTTAACCTTACCGGGCATAATGGATGAGCCTGGCTCGTTATCCGGAATATGGATCTCGCCAATACCCGAACGCGGACCAGAGGCCAGCATCCTGATATCGTTGGCTATTTTCATTAACGATACGGCTATTTGTTTAAGCGCGCCATGGCTCTCTACAATAGCATCGTGTGCGGCCAGGGCCTCAAATTTATTTTCGGCTGTGATGAATGGCAGGCCGGTAAATTGGGCAATGTATTCGGCCACTTTAACATCATAACCTTTTGGGGTGTTGATGCCGGTACCTACTGCCGTACCGCCAAGGGCAAGCTCGGACAGGTGATCAAGTGTGTTACGCAGGGCTTTAAGGCCGTGGTTTAGTTGTGATACATAGCCAGAAAACTCCTGACCTAACGTAAGCGGCGTAGCATCCATCAGGTGGGTGCGGCCAATTTTTACTACCGATTTAAAAGCCTCTACTTTTAATTGCAGGGTATCGCGCAGTTTTTCAACACCGGGAATGGTTACATCCATCAGTATTTTATATGCCGCAATGTGCATGGCAGTTGGGTAAGTATCGTTTGATGATTGCGATTTGTTTACATCATCATTTGGATGGATGAACGTTTTACCTTCGCCCAGTTTGTTGCCTTGCAATACGTGGGTGCGGTTGGCCACAACCTCGTTTACATTCATGTTTGATTGTGTGCCCGAGCCTGTTTGCCAGATAACCAGCGGAAACTCTGTTGCCAGCGAGCCTGTCAAAATCTCGTCGCAAACCTGTGCTATCAGGTCGCGCTTTTCGGCAGATAGTACACCTAAGTCGGTATTGGTATAAGCGGCAGCTTTTTTCAGATAGGCAAACGCGTCGATGATCTCTTTGGGCATAGATGCCTCCGGACCAATTTTAAAGTTGTTGCGTGATCTTTCCGTTTGTGCTCCCCAGTATTTATCGGCAGGTACCTGTACCTCGCCCATGGTATCGTGTTCGGTCCTAAAACTCATGATGTTAAATTTTGCAGGGGCAAAGTTATGTTTTTATCTGATGCGGGAGATGGAGAAATGGTAATCTTTTTGTGATGGAGGGGCAACATCGGTGGTTGACGTATAGACCGCCGGCTCTGTTTTAATTTCAATTATTTTATCAAGTGACGCTACTGCCCCATCAGGTCGATTTTACAATCATGTTACTATTACGATAAGATCTCCCGAACCTTAGAAATATAGGACCTGCCAATTGGAATCTCTTTATCTCCTATAGTTATCTCGCTGTTGTTATGACTTTCAATCTTATTTACAGCAACAATAAACGACCGATGTACCCTTGCAAATAGTACTCCCGGCAATTTATCTTCCAGTTCTGATATGGATGAGTAGGTTTTATAGGTTGCGGTTAAGGTAAAAATAACAAGGTAGTTGCCCTGTGCTTCAACATAGCATATATCGTTAAATTTAATTTTTACTATCCGGCGTTCGCATTTAACCGAAAGAAAGGCATCTTCATCACCAGGAACTATCAACACATGCTCAATGGGACCTTTTTCAACCGCAATTTGCAGAGCCTTTACTTTTTCTGAATGTAATAGCTGGTATAATTTAACGCAAAAAGGTACTGTGAGCACAAACTGAAGCTTAATACAATTATATAAAAAGGGGGCAATACTCAATAGAGGCTCTTTTGTCCAGGCGGTCAAAAAATATTTTAGAATAACGTAATTATCTATCAATCGTAACAACAGTGCGAATACCGCCATTAACAAAACATACACAGCTATAAAGCGGATAAGTTTTTGATGAAAAAGCAAATCTGCCATCAACGTTTCTACAACTATGGCAACAAAAAAAACCTTGGGGATTAAACTAAAGAACTCGTTTCTAAAAACGGTAAAGAAGTCGCTGGCCGAAAGCCCCTGCAGAATTGTAAACAGCAATAAGTAGCCAACCCAGTACAGGGTATACAATTCTATCCTCTTCAATTTCCTTTTAGCTATTAAGCGTGGCACGTTTTAAAAGTAATAAAATTAGCAGGGCCAACATAAAAGTATTGCGCATTTACTTTTAAACTACGCGGCCTTAACTGTCGTTCGCCCTCCTTTTTCCGCTGTCTGCATCAAAAATTGGTGTATTTCAGTTCAACATTTACTTTGCCCTTCCAATTAATAATCTCATTAAATCATCATGAAGAAAAATCTTTTAACCTTATTATTTATTACCATACTCGGATATTTAAATCTGTATGGGCAGCAAACCAACATCTACCCTACCAATTGGTGGGTTGGCATGAAAATGAACCATGTTCAATTATTAATCAGAAGCGAAAACAAAACTTTATCTCAGCAAAAAATCAAAATCAATTACCCTGGTATCACCGTACTCCAAACTCATCATTTCCCCAACCTAAAATATACGGCCGTTGATATCTCTATCAGCCCTGCCGCAAAGCCGGGATTGGTAAAAATCGTTTTTGGAGATGGTGTTAATTCTTCGATATTACCATGGCCGCTATTAGCACCCCCCCTGGGCAACGGCAGTAGCTATGCGCAGGGGGTAACTTCGGCTGACTTTATAGATCTGCTGCTGACAGACCGGTTTAGTAATGGCGATACAAAAAATGACAGAATAACCGGAATGAGGGACCAATCGCTGAACCGCGATTCGATGTACTTAAGACACGGCGGCGACTTTCAGGGTATATTAAATCATATCGACTATTTTAAAAGCCTTGGCGTAACCGCTTTATGGCTTACGCCGGTAATGGAAAATAACATGCCCAACCGCACCGAACACGGTTATGCCATTACCGATCATTATAAAATTGATCCCCGCTATGGAAGCGACTCTCTTTATGCACAATTAAGCAATACGCTGCATAAAAACGGGATGAAACTGATCATGGATGTGGTATACAACCATACCGGCCTTTACCATTTTTTGGAGCAGGATCCTCCGGCAAAAGACTGGATGCACCGTTGGCCCCAATTTACCCAAACGAATTACAGGGAACAAACCCAGTTTGATCCGTACGCGGCACCATCAGATAAAAAGAAAATGACAGATGGCTGGTTTACCGCCGAAATGCCGGATGTTAATCACTCTAACCCATTTATGGCAAACTATATGATCCAAAATATCATCTGGTATGTGCAAAAGTTTGGAATCGACGGGATAAGGATAGATACCTATACCTACAACGACATGGATTTTGCTAACCGGTGTAACCAGGCAATAATGAACGAATTTCCTAAGCTTACTTTATTTGGCGAAACAAGGGTATTTGGCGTTGCCAATCAATCGTATTTTAATCAGAACAATTTCAATTTACCTTTCAAAAGTAATTTGCAAGGCTCGGTGGATTTTCAATGCCTGTATTTTGGCATTATCCCGGCGCTGATGCAGCCATTTGATTGGACGGATGGAGTTAATAAATTGTATTATACCTTAAGCAGCGATTTTTTAAATAAAGATGCAACCCATAATGTGCTTTTGCTGGATAACCATGATGAGCCCCGTTTTTTTTCGGTTGTGGGCGAGGATGTTGAAAAGCAGAAAATTGGCTATGAATGGTTATTAACGTGCAGGGGTGTTCCGCAGTTATACTACGGATCGGAAGTGCTTTTAAAAGGCTTTACCAACCCCGATGGTTTGGTAAGAGCTGATTTTCCTGGTGGATGGACCACGGATAAAAAAAACGCATTTACCGGCGAAGGTCTTACCGCCGATGAACTCGCCGTTCAAAATATTGTTAAAAAACTGGGCACTTTCCGGAAAACCTCATCAGCATTAAAAACCGGAAAAATGATGCACTATATACCGGTTAACGGACTATATGTCTATTTCAGATATGATACCAAACAAACGATAATGTGTATTATGAACACTGCAAAAAAGGAAAATACAATTGATTTTGGCAAATATATTGAAAGGACAACAGGGTTTACCAAAGCCCAAAATGTAATAACCGGCAACTTGCTAAACACAACCGAAAAAACTACCATACCTGCAATGCGTATGTGGATTTTAGAGTTGAGTAATTAGTTTGATTTTAGCAGGTGCCAGGCACCTGCTAACACTTTCGGGTAAATCGTTAAACTTAGTGCAGTTTATAACCCTTAAAAAAAATAGCATTGTCACAATCTTATTCATTTTGCGGGCGCTAACGTTGAGTTAATATGCGTGGGGTAGTTTGCCGCCCAAACATACTACCCTTTAATCATTTGATATGACTTTTAACAATTACAAAAAAACGACGCTGGTAA
This sequence comes from Mucilaginibacter sp. P4_C11, assembly GCF_056402115.1. Taxonomy (NCBI): domain Bacteria; kingdom Pseudomonadati; phylum Bacteroidota; class Sphingobacteriia; order Sphingobacteriales; family Sphingobacteriaceae; genus Mucilaginibacter; species Mucilaginibacter sp. P4_C11. Next base: position 164,956 of record NZ_JBFUIA010000015.1, read on the forward strand.
ATGCTTTGCTGCTTATCATCGGCACATTTGCCTGCACTGCAGCATTAGCCCAGGCACCCCACATCAACCCCTGGGCAGCAACCGAAGTTGGCCAGCTGCCGCCAATTGCCAGCCTGAGCAAGGGCGTTTGGCTCAAGGGCGAACTGCATGTGCACTCGCGGCATAGTACCGAATCGTCCAATAACCCCATCGCCAAAATCATCGCTTTTTCTAAATCGGCGGGGATTGATTTTGTGGCCATTACCGATCATGATAACCATGTAAACGGCGATGTAGCCCATCACACCTGGGCCGACCCTGAATTTAAATCAGATTCGGTACTGTTGCTTTACAGCGCCGAGTGGACAACAACCCGTGGCCATGGTAATGCCTTCTCTGCCGTGCCTTATGATCATCAAAAGCTATATGACGTGCGCGATCAGCGCGATGTGGTGGTAGGCGCCGTAAAAAAACAGTTGGGCATCCACCTATCGGCCAACCACCCAAGCGGGAAAGATCATTTCGGGTATTCGTACGATATAGTTAATTCAATCGAGGTGTGGAACTCGGCTATCTGGTCGAAAAATGCCAATGCCATCATGATCTGGGACGACATGCTGTCATCCGGCCGCAAGCTTACCGGCCGCGGCGGCAGCGACGCCCACCATGGCGTTCCCGATTCGCCGGATAAGGAAACCAAAAACAGCTACCAGGCCAAGGCCAACTATGTGGGCACTCCGACCACCTGGGTATTTGCCACGGCACGCACCACGCAGGCGGTTATTGACGCCCTTACCAACGGGCGGGTATGCATCAGCCAGAATCCGTACGCCCCAAGTGTTGAATTTTATGCCGATATAAACCAGGATGGTAAAATGGATATGATGATGGGCGATAATGCCAAAGCCACAGGCAAGCCGGTGAAATTCCGCGTGCAGCTAACCGGCAAAGTGCCTGCCGATGGGGAGTACACCATCAACATCATAAAAAATGGCAATCCTTTTAGCAGCTTTAAAACCACGGGTAAAACGCCGATGATTGAGTTTACAGATTCGCCGACAACTGTCGAGCGGAGTTATTACCGCGTAGAAGTACAAGGCACACCTACACCCTACCCGCAGGTTCCCGGATCAGTGGCCCTGAGCGGTAATATGGTTGGCTTATCAAACCCGATATTCTTTAATTTTGATCCTAATTTTTGATGGGGAAAGCGGGTCTGTGATAAATATGCCTGCATATGGTGTAAAAACAAACTTACACCATGTGCAGGCATTATGCTATTTTGTGTAATAAGCCCTGCCATTAAATGCGGGCTCTTTTTCATTCACTATCAAAACAAGTATTAACAGTACAAAACTTGTTATAGCAGCTATCTTACAAAAAACAATGGTGTGCAATATGCTTATTTGCTCTTCATCCAACCCGGCAAAAGCATCATTACCCTTAAGCTGAAAATCCTGTACCTGGTATTTGTAACTCACCATGTTGTTTACCCAACCATAGGCAAAAAACAAGGTCAATACCGCAAGCACAATCAGCGTTACCGAAAGCATCCGTTGGCTTATCCTCATTATCAAAACTCCCTTTTTGTAGCTGTTACCCAGGCATCCAAGGCTGATAGTTTGGCGTTGTTATCTTTAAACCATTGCAGGTTTTCTTCCTGGTTTGCACCCAGGCTAATCAGGCGGGCAAAGGCGGGCATATTATCCGTCTCGGAAAGTTTTTTAAAATAATCACCCAGGAAGTTCTTATAAAAAGGGTCGCCTTTCTTGTCTTCAAAAGTATTGGCAATACTAAAAATCGCCTTGAGTTGCAGGGTAAGAGAATCAGTTTCAGTTAGATCTTTTTTGCCCGATGTGGCGTTAACTATAGCCATCGGCATCAGTAAATTGGCGCCGCTTAAATCATCAGTTGATATATTAATGGTCACGTTTTTTTCGCCCGTTTGCTTTACACCATAATTGATGATATACTGAACATACCGGTATGCCTCGGCCGACCTTTTGGTTTGTGGTTCAAGCATTAAAAAACTAGACCATGCCAAAAGTGACACTCCGCGTTTGTTTTCATAAAAAGTAGCCATAGCATGAGCGCGCTGGCTGCTGGCATGCTTTGGATCGAGCTTAATAGCCTCCACCGCATAATTTTCGGATTCGGCGTATTTTTTTTGACGCAGACAGGTTATCGCCAGGTTATAATGCAGCCGCTGATATTGCGGATCGACGGCTATCCCTTTTTTATAATATTCAATAGCCTTATCGGGCTGCTTGTCATCGTCATAAATACTGCCCAGCATATCATAAGCACCACCGGATTTTGGATCTAAAGCGAGCAGCTTTTCGAGGTAAGCTATAGCCTCCTTTCCCCTGCCCGAACTAAAAAGGCTGTAACTAATTTCGTGGTAGGCGCTTGAATATTCAGGATCTATTTTTAAAGCCTCTTTATATTTGGCAATAGCTTCATCGTATTTGCCGGCATCGTGCAGGGCAATACCTTCTTTTACCAAAGCTTTGGCATCGTCCTTAGTCTGCCCGAAAGCCACCGGCCCGTAAGCAATAAACAAAATAATCAGCAGGAATTTGTGATAGGTTTTCATGCCTAAATTTAGGCAGCAGTTTTAATTAAAAGAAGGATTTTCAAAACTTTCTTTCCGTCGCCGCTACCCATGCATCCAGCGCTTTACGCTTATCCTCATTTTGCTGCAGCCACTGTTTGTTAGCTTCCTTATCTGCGCTTAAACCCATCTGCCTTGCAAACGCGGGCATATTGGTGGTTTTACTAAGGCTGTAAAAAAAATCCGCATAGTTATGTCTGAAAAAATCATTCCCTACCTGCTTTTCGGCCAATTGCCCAATTGCTTCAAAAATCGACTTTAGCTGATTTTCCAATACATCGGCAGGGGTTAAACCTGGTTTTGCTTTTGCAATGGCAGCATTCAAGGCCCTGTTCAAGGCTATGGTTGATGCCTCCGCTTTGGCGTCCTCTGTTTTAAGCGTGCCGCCTTTTAAAATGCTTTGCATATTGGTATAGGCCTCATCGCTGCGCGGGCCTTCGGGTTCCAGGAGTAAATAGCTGCAAAAGCCCATCAGCGCTGCTGCCCTTTTATTTTGGTGGAAAGTTACCAGGCCGAACAGCCGCTGGCTGTTGGCATGTTTGGGGTCGAGTTTTATGGCTTCTATGGCCGCCTGCTCGGCTTCGGCAAATTTTTTGGCGCGGAAATAGGCTATGCCAAGGTTAAAATACAAAGGCTGGTAGTCGGGCTTTATTTTCAGGCCTTCTTTATAAGCATCAATGGCTTGTTGGGGTTGGTGGCTGCTGTCATAAATACCACCTAACAGTTCAAATGCCGGGCCGGTAAAATTGGAGTTGGCTTTGGTTACTTTAACCAGGTAGGGGATTCCGTCGGTACCCTTACCCGATGCATTCAAGCTGAATGCTATCTGATAATTGGCCCGTGCATTATCAGGTTCGGTTGTTAAAGCCAGTTTATATTTTTCGATAGCACCGGCATAATCATGCTGATTATTGAGCTGGATGCCTTGTTTTATCAACCCCGCAACATCGGTATCCTGGGCCTGAACAGCAACCGAAAATAGTAAAACGGACATCAACAGACTGAGTTTTTTAACAATATTCATACATTAAACATACAAAGAGTATGAAGTAAACGAAAAAAATAAAAACTTTAATGTTAACCTGCTGTATAATTTCTAATTTTCGCATTCGTTTTAAGTGTGAGATTCTGATCTATGAAGTTATTGTACAAGAGTACCCTTTCGTTCGCGTCCTTACTGCTGATTTTAACAGCCTGTTCGTCAAAAAATAAAGATAAAGCGCAAAGCGCCGCCGGCCCTGCCACCGCCAAACCACTGGATACGGTTACCTTGCTGGCCTACAACCCCAAAAACGCCGATAAAAAAATAGATGCGGTGATGCAGGAGTTGCACCGTACCCGTGCATTTAACGGCAATGTGCTGGTAGCCAAAAAAGGAAAAATCATTTACGAAAATGCTATTGGCTGGGCCGACTACCTGCACCGCGACAGCCTGCAAATAGGCTCGCAGTTTGAACTGGCCTCGGTTACCAAAACCATGACCTCAACAGCCATTTTGATGCTGATGGAACGTGGCAAGCTAAAACTGGATGATGATGTAAAAAAGTTTTTTCCTGATTTTCCGTACGATGGGGTTACCATTCGTTTGCTGCTTGCGCACCGCTCGGGTATGATGAATTATGTGTATTTTATTGACGATATATACCGAAGCCAGCATCTGAATCAAAGGAAAGGCCTTACTAATATGGATGCAATGAAAATGATTGCCGATTACAAACCGCATCCATTCAATGTACCCAACAAGCGCTTTTTGTACAATAATTCAAACTTCATGGTGCTGGGCTCTATTATCGAAAAAGTGAGCGGCGTATCATATGCCCAGTTTATGAAAGATAATGTATTTAAGCCGGCCAGTATGCTGCACACTGCGGTTTACTCCAAAGCGGTTTATGATAAAATACCGGTACACGTAGTTGGGCATGACCGTGGCCAGTGGAAGTACTCGGTAGCGCAAAACTTTTTAGATGGCCCGGTAGGCGATAAAGGTATATATAGTACCGTTAAAGATCTTTTCCTGTTTGACAGGGCGCTGCGTGCCGGTATATTGCTGAAACAAGCCACGCTCGATTCGGCCTACGTGCCGCGTAATCCAATGCTGCACGGCCACTTTAGCTATGGTTACGGCTGGCGCACCTTTACGGCACCAGGCCAGCAGGTTATTTACCATACCGGCTGGTGGCATGGTTTCAGGCACATTTACCTGCGCGATATGAAAAACGATATCACTATTGTTTTGTTATCAAACTTAGCCAATGGCAGCCTGCTAAAACTTGATGACCTGTTTAAAGCCGCCGGCATGCCTATTGTACGTAAAAGCGCGTACAACGGTAATGGTGATACGAGTGATGATTAGGTCATTGGTCATTGGTCATTGGTCATTGGTCATTGGTCATTGGTCATTGGTCATTGGTCATTGGTCATTGGTAGGAATCGCTTTTTGAGTATCTTGTTTTAAAAATTGTAAAAATCAGGTATCAATAACATTTAAATAATTGTTCATCTGCATATTTGCACATCTGAAATCTGCACATCTATAAAGTTATGTTTGATAAAATAATGGAAGCCCAGCAAAAGGCTGGCGAATCGAAAAAACGCCTCGATGCTATTACGGTAACAGGCAGCGCCGAGGGCGGCAAAATTGTGGTAACGGCCAATGCCAACAAAGTGGTAAAATCAATCAATATCAACCCCGATTTTTTGGCTGATGCCGACAAGGAAGAACTGGAAGAGTTATTGGTTGTAGCTTTTAACAAAGCCATGGAACAAGCCGATAACGTAAGCCAGGCCGAAATGGCTGCCATGACCAAAGATATGTTTGGCGGAATGCCGGGTTTAGGAAACTTGTTTGGAAAATAGTTCTGAGCCTTGAATTCTGAGTTTTAAGTTTTTTCTCATTAACTCAAACTGCCGACTCATTATTTAACTCAACACTCATCACTTAAAACTCAAAACTAATAAAAATGAAAACTACCTTTTACGGACAATCAACTGTCGGGATAGAATTGAGTACCGGCACCAAACTTTTGTTCGACCCATTTATAACATACAACCCATTGGCCAAGGATGTTGATTTGCAAAGCCTGAAACCAGATTATATCCTGGTATCACACGGACATGGCGATCATGTTGCCGACCTGATAGAGGTGCAAAAAAACAGTGGCGCCAAAGTTATCTGCATCGCCGAAATTGCCAACTGGCTTAACGGCAAAGGTATTGACAACGTACATGGCATGAATATAGGCGGTGGTTTTAACTTTGATTTTGGCCGGGTTAAAATGGTGAACGCCGTGCACTCCAGCACTATGCCTGATGGCGCCGCAGGTGGCAACCCCGCAGGTTTTTTGTTAACCATCGACGGTAAAAAAATCTATTTTGCGGGTGATACAGCACTTACTTACGATATGAAGCTGCTGGAAGATGAAAACCTTGACTGGGCTTACTTCCCCATCGGCGATAACTACACCATGGGCGCCGACGATGCTATTAAAGCTGCAGGTTTTATTAACTGTAAAAACATCATAGGTATTCATTACGATTCTTTTGATGTTATTAAAATTGATAAAGACGAGGTAAGAGAAAAATTCATCAAAGCCGGGTTAAATTTAAAGTTGCCGGCTATTGGCGAAACTGTTGATTTGTAGGTAAACGAGTTTTCTTTATTTATGTCATTGAACACCAACTTTGTCAATCTTAAATAAACGTCTCACAAATAATCTTATTTTTACCCTATAACTAAAGGCAAATAAATATCAATGTCAACAAAACCAATAGTAACCGGGCTTATGGCCTATGGTATGTCGGGCCGTATTTTTCATGCGCCGTTTTTATCAACCAATCCTGGCTTTACATTTAAAGCAGTTGTAGAACGCCATGAAAAAAAGGCGGGTAAAGTATATCCTGATGTAGTTAGCTACAATACTGTAGATGAACTGCTAAATGATGACGAACTTGAGTTGATTATTGTTAATACGCCAAACAACACCCACTTTGACTATGCCACGCGTGCATTAAATGCTGGCAAACATGTGCTGATAGAAAAACCGGCAGCGGTTACTTCGGCCGAAGTGAAGGCGCTATTTGATTTGGGCAGGCAGCTTGATTTAAAAGTAATGATTTACCACAACCGCAGGTATGATAGTGGTTTCATCTCCGTAAAAAAGGTGATTGAAAGTGGTCGCCTGGGCGAGCTGATAGAGGTACATTTCAGGCTCGACAGGTATCGTATGCCTATCGGTGTAAAACAATTCAAAGAGACTAAAGACACGCCCGGTAATGGCTTAACTTACGATTTGGGGGCACACCTGGTTGACAACGCCATTAGTATTTTTGGCCGGCCGTTGAGTTACGTAAAAACAACGGCCATACACCGGCCCGGATCGCAGGTAGATGATTATTTTCACATTCACCTAAGCTATCCCAATCAATTAAACGTTTATCTAACGTCGGGCCTGTTGATTGCCGAACATTTGCCGGGCTTTGTTGTACATGGCACATTGGGAAGTTTTGTAAAGTTGCGTACCGATGTACAGGAGGCACAACTTGACGCCGGAATAATGCCCGATGCAGCAGGTTTTGGTGTTGAACCCGAAGGTAGCGAGGGTAAACTGGTGTTGATGGGACTTGATAATGAGAAAACAGTAGAATGGGTTCCGTCAGACAAAGGTAATTATAATGGTTTATTTGATGCCGTGTATCATACAATACGCGAAAATGCGTTATTCCCGGTAACCGAAGAAGATATAGCCTGGCAGATAGAATTGCTGGAAAGCTAAAAATATCGTAACTATGCTTTAATGAAAATTTATATCAACATAATGAAAAGAATATGTTTGTTGCTTTGCCTTATTGTGGCGGCCGGCTGCAGCCAGGCGCAAACCATGCCTGCCAATAGCAAAATTGCACCATACCACATATTAACTACCGACAGCGTTTACGTAACGCCTGCCGACCTGAAAAAGAACAGGCCGGTGATGGTGATTTATTTCTCGCCGGATTGCAGCCACTGCCAGCACCTGATGTATGATTTAAAACCCGAACTGGATAAGCTAAAAGGGGTACAAATTGTAATGATCACTTTTGTGAACCAGCTAAAGGCCATACAGGTATTTCAGCGCGATTTTGATTTGGCTAAGTATCACAATATTATTATAGGTACCGAAGGGTATACTTACGTAGTGCAACGCTATTACCACGTGCAAACCACACCGTACATTGCCATTTATGATAAAAACGGAAAACTTGCCCAGGCTTATGATAAGGTGCCCAAAATTCCCGTGCTGATGGATGCCATTAAGAAGGTGTGAAATTAGATGTGCAAATATGCAAAATTTCAGATGTGCAGATGATTTTTTGATTTGGGAGATTTCAATATATCTAAAAATCTGATGCAAATAACAAAGCCTTGCGGTGTTAAACTCGTAAGGCTTTGTTGTTTTTAATGAGGTAATGATGCCAAAAATAGTTGGTGGAATTAGTTAAAAAAAGCAGTATATAGCAAATGCAGATATAAGAGTACCCAGGCTCTGCAGAGGTGCAACCTGCCAGCAATAATATTTGCGAACGATACCATGGCCGGACGAAAGTCCGGCTTTTTTTATTCATGGTAGAGTTCAAATATGGCTAAGAAAACCTATTGCCATTTTGTTTATTCTTGAGGAACAAGTACCATAGAATAAACTCTTTTCTATGC